>NZ_JBFROI010000045.1:0-87416 GCF_041471405.1 Vibrio sp. 10N.261.52.C11 | reverse complement strand
AATAAAAATAAATAACTTTTTGATCACGAGTTTAGTTGTCCTTGAAGGCTACGAGTAACGGTTCCAATGTTAAATTGGGTATCACTAATACGGGTAACTGGGGCAACCCCTAAAATGGAGTTTGTCATGAAAACCTCATCAGCTTGCATGAGTTGAGATAAGCAGTAGTCACTAATTGTAACGGAAAGTTCAGCCTGATTCAGCGCGGTTAACACTTGCTTACGCATAACCCCCGCGACACCACTTTGAGTGAGTTGAGGTGTGTATATCGACTGACCTTTGCGCCAGAACAGATTGGCCATGGTGGTTTCAATCACATTGCCCGATATATCAAGAACCACACCATCCACTTCATTAGCTTGATCCATTTCATCTTTCATCAAAATCTGCTCAAGGCGATTATTGTGCTTATGGCCAGCCAGTAGTGGGCTCAAACCTAGCGCTTGATGGCAGATACCGAGTTCAACACCGGAGTCTTGCCACACTGAATAATGGCTTGGGTAATCAAAGGTACTGATGGTGATTGTCGGCTTGGCGATATTCTTGGTACTGTAGCCACGCCCACCCGCTCCACGACTAACGTGCAGCTTGATCCCTGCTTTTTGATTATGAGGCTTGTTGGCGTTATGGAGCTTCTTTGAACCATCAAGGCTCTTTGTGCCATGAAGAGCGTTATGTTGGATGTGTTGAAGCGCAGTATCGAGCCAAAGACTAACAACATCCCAATCAAGAGCAGAAATGCGTAGCGCTTTAAGGCACTCGTCGACACGGTGCTGATGCTCGTGAAGATGTTGTATCTCACCATCACTCACGAGCATTGTCGTAAAACAGCCGTCTCCGTACTGAAACGAGCGATCCAAAATATCGATAGTTTGCTGGCTTTCTCCATCAACCCAAAACATGTTTTTCCCCATAAAAAGAAACGGCTCAATGCTAAAGCATCAAGCCGTTTAAAAACAAGTCTAATTGTGACTATCTACGAGTGTTTACGTCTTTAATAAGATGATTAAATCTTTTTGAAGATCAAACAGCCGTTTGTACCACCGAAACCGAATGAGTTACATGCAGCATATTCCATGTTGCTAACTTCACGCGCAGTGTGAGGTACTAAGTCAATATCTAAGCCTTCTTCAGGATCATCTAGGTTGATTGTTGGTGGAACAATTTGGTCAACCAGAGACATAGCCGTGATGATAGCTTCAGCAGAACCAGCAGCACCTAGAAGGTGGCCTGTCATTGATTTCGTAGAAGAAACCAATACTTGCTTGCTGCCTGCTTCGCCAAGAGCACGCTTGATGCCCTTAACTTCCGCTACGTCACCAGCAGGAGTCGAAGTACCGTGTGCGTTTACATAACCGATTTGTTCACCAGTAATGCCAGCATCACGCATAGCCGCTTCCATTGCTAGTGCGCCACCAGAGCCATCTTCACTTGGAGATGTCATGTGGTAAGCGTCACCCGACATACCGAAGCCAACTAGCTCACAGTAAATCTTAGCGCCACGAGCTTTCGCATGTTCGTACTCTTCAAGAACCATCATGCCTGCACCGTCGCCAAGAACGAAGCCATCACGGCCTTTGTCCCATGGACGAGAAGCTTTTTGAGGCTCATCGTTACGAGTAGAAAGTGCTTTAGCCGCACCAAAACCGCCCATACCTAGTGGAGTTGATGCTTTTTCAGCACCACCCGCTAGCATTGCGTCTGCATCGCCGTATGCAATCATACGAGCCGCGTGACCAATGTTATGTAGGCCAGTCGTACATGCAGTAGAAATCGCGATGTTTGGACCGCGTAGGCCACGCATGATAGACATGTGACCAGCAATCATATTCACGATCGTCGACGGTACGAAGAACGGGCTGATCTTACGAGGGCCTTTTTCAGTTAGAGCTTGGTGACCGGCTTCGATCAAACCAAGACCACCAATACCAGAACCGATAGCAACACCCACACGTGGAGCGTTTTCTTCAGTAATAGTTAGGGCTGAATCATCTAAAGCTTGAATACCTGCTGCGACGCCGTACTGGATGAACAAGTCCATCTTACGAGCATCTTTTTTAGTCATATACTCTTCGCAGTTAAAGTCTTTAACTAGACCTGCAAAACGAGTTGAGAAATTGGTTGCATCAAAATGATCGATATTAACGATACCACTTTGACCAGCTAGCAGGGCTTTCCAAGAAGATTCTACAGTGTTGCCTACCGGTGACAACATACCCATGCCAGTGACAACTACACGACGCTTGGACACGATTTTACACTCCGGGGATTGAGGTGATTTAAGATGAGGATAGATGAGTTAGATAAAACACAGGCGGTCGAGGTGACCGCCTGGGAGAGATTATTACTGAGCGCTAGTTACGTAATCGATAGCTGCTTGAACAGTAGTAATTTTCTCAGCTTCTTCATCTGGGATTTCAGTGTCAAATTCTTCTTCTAGAGCCATTACTAGCTCTACTGTGTCTAGAGAATCTGCACCTAGGTCATCAACGAAAGAAGCTTCGTTTTTAACTTCAGCTTCGTCTACACCTAGCTGTTCAACAATGATTTTCTTTACGCGTTCTTCGAGGTTGCTCATTTTTTCTTTTCCTTTACAGAGTTCGCTTTATGCGATGTTTTCCGTAGTTTATTCAATCTATTGAAAGTTGCAAGGTCAACTTTTCTGGTCAAACCACAATTTTCACGATTTTAACCGAAATTACGTATGATCTTGACTTAAATCATGCACAAATGTTGCACATAATTTACACCATGTACATACCGCCATTGACGTGAAGTGTTTCACCTGTGATATAAGCTGCCGCAGGTGACGCCAAAAATACCACAGCTTCAGCGATTTCGCGAGGGTCACCTAGTCGACCTGCTGGTACATTCGCCAAAGTTGCTGCACGTTGGTCATCATTTAGCGCTTTAGTCATGTCAGTTTCGATGAAACCAGGAGCTACAGTGTTCACTGTAACGCCACGAGACGCAACTTCACGAGCCATTGATTTAGTAAAACCAATTACGCCTGCTTTTGCAGCTGCGTAGTTAGCTTGACCAGCGTTACCCATTGTACCTACTACAGAACCAACGTTTACTATACGACCTTGACGCTTCTTCATCATGCCACGCAATACAGCTTTAGACATGCGGAAGATAGGAGTTAGGTTAGTATCGATGATGTCATTCCATTCGTCGTCTTTCATACGCATCAGTAGGTTATCACGAGTGATACCTGCGTTGTTAACTAGAATGTCAATCGCACCGAATTCATCGTTGATGGTTTTCAGTGTAGCAGCAATTGAGTCAGTATCCGTTACATTAAGAGCAAGACCTTTACCGTTCTCACCAAGGTACTCGCTGATTGCAGCTGCGCCGCCTTCAGATGTCGCAGTACCGATAACTTTAGCACCACGCTCAACTAAAAGTTCAGCGATTGCACGACCGATGCCACGGCTTGCGCCTGTAACTAGTGCAACTTTGCCTTCTAAATTCATCATAACTTCTCTATTAAGTGGTTATTTACTTAGCAGCTTCTAGTGATGCAGTATCATTAACTGCAGCAGCTGTCATAGTTTTTACGATTCGTTTTGTTAGACCAGTAAGAACTTTACCAGGGCCTAATTCAAGTAGCTTCTCAACGCCTTGCTCATTCATCGCTTGTACACCTTCAGTCCAACGAACTGGGCTGTATAGCTGACGAACAAGTGCGTCTTTAATTTTTGCAGGGTCTGTTTCAGCAATAACATCAACGTTATTGATAACAGGCAATGCTGGCGTGTTGAACTCTAGAGCTTCTAGAGCCACTGCTAGCTTATCTGCTGCTGGCTTCATCAGTGCACAGTGAGACGGCACAGAAACAGGTAACGGAAGTGCACGCTTAGCGCCCGCTTCTTTACAAAGTGCACCAGCACGCTCTACTGCAGCTTTGTTACCCGCGATAACAACTTGGCCAGGAGAGTTAAAGTTAACTGGAGACACAACTTCGTCTTGCGCAGCTTCTTCACACGCTTTAGCAATCGCTTCATCGTCTAGACCGATGATTGCGTACATTGCACCAACACCTGCAGGAACCGCTTCTTGCATCAGTTGACCACGTAGTTCAACCAGCTTGATCGCTTCTTTAAAGTCGATAACGCCGGCACATACAAGAGCAGAATATTCACCTAGGCTGTGACCTGCTAGATTTACAGGTTGCTCTAGGCCAAGCTCTTGCCATACACGCCAAATTGCAACAGACGCTGTTAATAGAGCCGGTTGAGTGCGAAAAGTTTCATTTAGATTTTCTACAGGACCATCTTGAACCAATGCCCATAGATCGTAACCAAGTGCTTCTGAAGCTTCAGCAAATGTCTTTTTAACAACATCATACTGTTCGCCTAGGTCAGCAAGCATACCGATAGCTTGAGAGCCTTGGCCTGGGAATACGATAGCAAATTTGCTCATTGTAATTTTCCTTTAAGCAAAGCAAAAAATTGAATAAGGCACATAAGTTATGTGCCTTGTTTGTTGATTATCGCTTAGGGTTAGAATTTAACTAACGCAGAACCCCAAGTGAAGCCGCCGCCAAATGCTTCAAGTAGAAGCGTTTGACCACGTTTAATTCGCCCGTCGCGAACAGCCTCATCTAGGGCCGTTGGTACGGTAGCTGCTGACGTGTTGCCGTGCTTATCAAGAGTAATCACTACTTGATCAAGCGACATCGTCAGCTTTTTAGCGGTTGCCGAGATAATACGGTAGTTCGCTTGGTGTGGAACTAACCAATCAAGCTCTGACTTATCCATATTGTTCGCCGCTAAGGTGTCTTTAACTAGCTTAGAAAGCTGAGTTACCGCCACTTTAAATACTTCGTTGCCCGCCATGTGCAGCCATTTGTCTGCATCACCGCCGCGCTCTGGTACTTCTAGGCTTAGAAGCTCACCGTATTTACCATCAGAGTAAATATGAGTAGACAAAATACCTGGCTCTTCGCTTGCGCCTACAACCACCGCGCCTGCTGCATCACCAAATAGGATGATAGTAGAGCGGTCAGTCGGATCACAGGTTTTTGACAGTGCATCAGCACCAATTACCAAAACGTTCTTACACATGCCAGTCTTGATGTGTTGATCAGCAACAGACAGTGCGTAGACAAAACCAGAACACGCTGCAGCCAAATCAAACGCAGGGCAGCCTTTGATACCAAGCTTGCCTTGTACCTGACATGCCGAAGACGGGAATGTGTGGCTACTGCTGGTTGTCGCAACGATGATTAAATCAATCTCTTCTTTGTCGATACCTGCCATTTCAATGGCATTTTCAGCAGCGTAAAACGCCATATCAGCAACGGTTTCGTTTTCCGCTGAAATACGACGCTCTTTAATACCCGTTCTAGCAACGATCCACTCATCGCTAGTCTCTACCATTTTCTCTAAGTCTGCGTTAGTACGCACCTGAGATGGCAAGTAGCTGCCAGTACCTAAAATTTTGCTATACATGAAGACTAATAATGCCTCTCGAGTAAAACCGCTTCCAAACGATCGCTAATGCGGCTGGGGACTTGTCGTTTGACCTCGTGTACTGCTTCACCAATCGCGTTGACGACTGCAGACACATCAGCACTTCCATGACTTTTAATGACAATGCCGCGCAATCCTAACAAACTTGCGCCGTTATACTGGTCGGGGTTCAAGGTTTTTAATTCAGTAAATAGCTCAGAAAACAGCATTCTGGCTATCCAACCCTTTATTGTTGAAGCCATCATGCGCGTTTTTAGCTTATCAATAAAGAGCTGAGCCGTACCTTCGCACGTTTTTAAGCAGACATTGCCCACAAAACCATCACATACGACGACATCAGCAGCATCTTGAAGTAATTGATTACCTTCAATATAGCCTATGAAGTTCACAGACTGAGTATTAGACAACATTTCAGCGCATCGTTTTACAAGGTCATTGCCTTTAATTTCTTCTGCACCGATATTCAAGATAGCGACACGTGGTGCGCGACCTAAATGTTGTTCTGCTAATGCACTGCCCATGACAGCAAACTGAAACAGTGAATCTGCGTCACTAGAAACGTTCGCCCCTAAATCAAGCATCCATGTGCGATTTCCGGATGCAGTAGGCAAAGCTGAAACCAATGCAGGCCTATCAATACCGGGAAGAAGCTTGAGTCTGAAACGGGATAAAGCCATCAGTGCGCCAGTGTTACCACCACTCACACAAGCATCAGCCTGTGATTCGGCAACCAGATCGATAGCGGCACGCATAGAGCTACCCTGACTATTACGTAAGGCTAGTGAAGGTTTTTCAGAATTGGAAATGACTCGATCACAATGCTGGATACTCAAACGAGAATCAGGCATTCGACCTAATGAAGATAATTGAGATGTGATCGCGTTTCGATCACCTATTAGAATGACTTTTAGCTCTGGGAAATACGACAGTGCCTGCACGGCGGCAGGCACTGTTACACGAGGACCGAAGTCCCCGCCCATTGCATCAAGCGCAACGGTTAGATTTTGCAAAGGTCAACCTTACTTGTTGATAACCTTTTTGCCGCGGTAGAAACCTTCGGCAGTCACGTTGTGACGTAGGTGAGTTTCACCTGAAGTTGCGTCTACAGAAAGTGCAGCTGTAGTTAGCGCATCGTGTGAACGACGCATGCCACGCATTGAACGTGATTTCTTGCTCTTTTGTACGGCCATTGACCCTACTCCTATGTAAATTCTTAAAGAAGCAATTACTTCTTTAAGCTTTTTAAAACATCAAATGGATTCGGCTTTTTGTCTTCCTCAATTTCTTCAGGAAGTTCACCAAACACCAAGTTATTTGAGTTAACGCTACATTTCGCATCGTCGTGCATTGCTATTTGTGGCAATCCAAGGATGAACTCGTCTTCAACTAATTGAATCAGGTCTAACTCACCGTACTCGTTCAGATCTACCAAATCGTACTCTTCCGGTGCTTCCTCTTCACTTTTCTCACTGTAAACAGGAGTATAAGTAAATTGGACATCGCACTCATGTGCGAAAACCTCATTACAACGTTGACACTCTAAATCGACTTCGACGTTAGCTTTACCAGAGATAACGACTAATCGTTGTTCATCAAGCCCAAATGACATTGAGACTTGCGCGTCACGTTTTACGCCTTCAGTTGCTTCAGTTAAACGCTTCAAAAGACTGACCTGGATGATACCATCCATATCGAGTCGTTTTTGAGCCGTTCTTGCCGGATCAACTGTACGCGGTATTTTTTCCTTTTGCATAGGGCGCGAATCTTATCTTCCAAATCGTGTTTAGTCAAAGGAAATGGCAAAAAAAATGTACTTTCCTGCCTTTCCTATTCAGAGCATTATGAATAGCAGGACAAGTTACGTTATCCTGAGATAAATGCTTCCTTGAATTGTAAATTAAAATGAGAAATTACCAACTAGTTTTAGCCTCTACATCACCATTTAGGCAAGAGATCCTCAAAAAACTACAGTTAAGCTTCATTACAGCCAAGCCAGACTGCGATGAAACGCCGCTTCCTGAAGAGACGCCTCAACAGCTGGTGATGCGCCTTGCTGAGACCAAAGCTAAGTCTTGTGTTGTGGAGCAACCTAGCTTAGTCATTGGTTCTGATCAGGTTTGCGTAATTGATGGAGAGATCATTGGTAAGCCTCACACTCGAGAAAAAGCGATCGAGCAGTTATCTCGTCAAAGCGGCAAGAGCATTACTTTTTATACTGGGCTTTCGGTTTGGAACAACGAAACCAATGAAGCTGACACACGTCTCGACACCTTTGTAGTGCATTTCCGCGATTTAACTAAGCAACAGATCATTAGTTATGTTGAAAAAGAGCAGCCTTATTACTGCGCAGGTAGCTTTATGTGTGAAGGGTTAGGCATCGCGTTGTTTAAACAGATGGAAGGGAAAGACCCAAATACTTTGATCGGCTTACCGCTGATCGATCTAGTCGATATGTTAGAAGCGCAAGGAATGGGGGTACTATAACGGATACGCTCTCTTTGTTAGAGATTCCCTACTCCTTCCTTCGTCAGTCTAGGGAATGGCGGAACACGCAATTTTATCTAACCAACTAATGATATAGAGCGTATTTTAAAAAGTCGTCATCCTCAAGAGCGAGGAACGAGCGACTTGGGGATCTTCTACAACAGATGAAAACAAAAAAGGTTGACGATATTCGTCAACCTTTCTCATTTATGGATACTGAAGAACAAATTTAGAGGCACTCTATACCTTCGTATCTCGTATCTTCTTAAAGCTTACGTAAACCAGTTAGGGCTTTCTCTAGCCTTCTTTCCATTGGCGCCGAGATATCCATCTTCTCTTCACTACCTGGGTGTGTGAACTTGATGTTTGCTGCATGTAGGAACAGACGATCAAGACCAACCTTACCCGTGTAAGCGTCAAAACGACGATCACCGTAGCGATCATCCCAAGCAATTGGGTGACCAGTATACTGAGCGTGCACACGAATTTGGTGTGTTCGGCCTGTAATTGGGCTTGCTTGAATCAACGTCGCCTCTTGGAATTTTTCTAAAACCTTAAAACGGGTTTCAGAAGCTTTACCATTCGGGTTAACTCGAACAATGCTGTTCACTTCATTTTTCAACAAAGGTGCGTTGACGACTTTGCAGCTGTTCTTCCATTCGCCCATAACTAAAGCGAAGTAGTATTTTTGAACCGTTTTTTCACGGAACTGTGCTTGAAGGTGTCTTAGCGCCGAGCGCTTCTTAGCAACAAGCAAAATGCCAGACGTATCTCTATCGATACGGTGCACTAATTCAAGAAAACGAGCATCAGGGCGAAGAGCACGTAATGCTTCAATCGCGCCAAATTTTAATCCGCTACCACCATGAACAGCAGTGCCAGACGGTTTGTTAAGAATTAGCATGTGATCATCTTCATAAATGATGCACTGTTCTAATTCTGAAACCTTGTTGAGTTTCGTGCTCGGCACGTTCTCTTCTGTTTTCTCTTCAATAGTAACCGGAGGGATACGAACTAAATCGCCAGCTTTTAGTTTGTACTCAGCCTTAATGCGTTTTTTATTTACGCGGACTTCGCCTTTACGCACGATTCGGTAAATCATGCTTTTCGGGATGTTTTTTAATTGGTTGCGTAAGAAGTTATCAATACGCTGACCAGCCATATCTTCGTCAATGTCGACGAATTGGACTTGGGTTCTAATTTCGCTCATTGCGCTATTGTATCACTGTCACTTTTGATAATTGATATTTTCTTAGCCCTATTCCGAACTTATTTATCCCTAATCCTTACCGATCTATCCCAAAATGGTCATTGAAGTTCTATATTTCTTTGATTCTTCGAACAAAAAAGCATCAAGATTCCTGCAAATTAAAATATCAATTGATAAATTATTTATAGACAGTGAGTTAGAGCTATCAAAACCCAAACAAAAACTGTTTTTTTTACAGCATTCCGACAAAGCAGATTGCTGTGTTTACCGACCGCTGCTATAGTTCACAGCTGCTATCAGTGGTTTGACTATTATTTAAACAGTTAACCATTCATAAGCAAGTAAATGAGTAGATAACTCAGATTAGACAGTGCTGCAATCGGCGTAAGACACGGTCAACTGAGTTCCTTATCGCTCTACTCACGTACACTCATGTTGAGTATTCACCGCCACATCGCGGATCATAGGCTAACTCCCTATGATGACTGACGTGCCCCAGAGCATCCCTCTCCAGCCGGGAGGCTGCACCGATAAAGCCATGGGATCTGGCACCATGAGAAACGAAATAAAGCGATAAGAACAATGATGAAAATAAGAAAAGACAATGAGAATTTCTAAATGAAAAGAATGTTAATTAACGCAACTCAAAAAGAAGAGTTGCGTGTCGCTTTGGTTGATGGCCAACGACTGTTCGATCTAGATATCGAAAGTCCAGGTCACGAGTCAAAGAAAGCGAATATCTACAAAGGACGTATTACCCGTATTGAACCAAGCCTAGAAGCGGCATTCGTTGATTACGGCGCAGAACGTCACGGTTTCCTCCCTCTTAAAGAAATTGCCCGCGAATACTTCCCTGAAGGTTATACATACCAAGGCCGTCCTAGCATTAAAGAAGTGCTAAAAGAAGGCCAAGAAGTAATCGTACAAGTAGAGAAAGAAGAACGTGGTAGCAAAGGTGCTGCACTGACAACTTTCATCTCTTTGGCTGGTAGTTACTTAGTTCTTATGCCTAATAACCCTCGTGCTGGCGGTATTTCTCGTCGTATCGAAGGTGATGAACGCACTCAACTGAAAGCAGCATTAAGCACTCTTGAGCTTCCTCAAGGTATGGGCTTAATCGTGCGTACAGCGGGTGTTGGCAAAAGCGCAGAAGAGCTAGAGTGGGACCTGAATGTTCTATTGAACCATTGGGGCGCTATCAAGCAAGCTTCTGATTCAAATGCAGCTCCTTTCCTAATTCACCAAGAGAGTAACGTTATTGTTCGCGCAATTCGTGACTACCTACGTCGTGATATTGGCGAGATTCTAATCGACAGCAATACTATTTTTGAACGTGCACAAGCGCACATTCAATTAATACGCCCAGATTTCATGAATCGCGTTAAGAAATACGATGGTGAAGTGCCACTATTCAGCCATTACCAGATTGAAAGCCAGATCGAATCTGCTTTCCAACGTGAAGTTCGTCTTCCATCTGGTGGTTCTATCGTAATCGACCCAACAGAAGCACTGACTTCTATCGATATCAACTCTGCTCGTGCAACAAAGGGCGGCGATATTGAAGAAACAGCACTTAACACTAACCTAGAAGCTGCCGATGAAATTGCACGTCAATTACGTCTACGTGACCTAGGTGGTCTTGTTGTAATCGACTTTATCGATATGACCCCGGTTCGCCACCAACGCGAAGTAGAAAGCCGTCTACGTGATGCCGTTCGTTTAGATCGCGCACGTGTTCAGATTGGTCGTATTTCTCGCTTTGGTCTTCTAGAGATGTCTCGTCAACGTTTGAGCCCATCACTAGCAGAAGCAAGCCACCACATTTGTCCTCGTTGTACAGGTACTGGTGTTGTTCGTGATAACGAATCTCTAGCACTTTCTGTTCTACGTTTGATTGAAGAAGAAGCTCTAAAAGACAACACAGCACAAGTACTTGCTGTTGTGCCTGTTCCAATCGCTTCTTACCTTCTGAACGAAAAACGTCGCTCAGTAAACCACATCGAGAAGAACCAAGAAGTTAAGATCACTGTTGTTCCTAACTCAGACATGGAAACGCCGCATTTTGAGGTTATCCGTGTTCGTGAAGGTGAAGAGTTCGATCTACTATCTTACTTGCTGCCTAACAAGCTAGAAGCTCTAAAAGAAGCGGAAAGCAAAGAGCCTGCTGAACAGACTATTCGTCCTAAGAAGATCGAAGAACCTGCTCTGAAAGGCTTCGCAGCTCCTGCTCAATCAGCACCAACTCCTGCTCCAGCACCTAAAGCTGTAGAAGAGAAGAAAGCTGAACCAGCAGCGACTCAAGAACCAGGCCTAATTGGTCGTTTCTTCAAAGCTATCGGTAGCTTCTTATTTGGCTCTTCAACTCAAGAAGAGAAAAAAGAAGAAGAGAAGAAAGAAGAAGAAAAACCTAAAAACAATCGTAACAACGGCAACCGTCAACGCCGTGATCGTAACGATAACCGTCGTCGTAACCAACGTGGTGAGCGTGGCGAACAGCGTAACGACCGTGGTGAACGTGGTGACAATCGTAACGAAAACCGTGACAACAAACGCCGCCGTAAGCCAGCTCGTGATGAGAAGCCTGAAGAGCAAAAAGAAGCAGCTCCACAGCAAACTCGTCAGCCTCGCAAGCCTAAGCAAGACCGTCGCAACAAGCCACGTGATGAGCAGAAGCAACGCGAAGAGCAAGCACCATCTAAATTAGCAGAAGAAGGTCTACAGCTAGCAGCAGAAGCACAAGCTGGTAAACCGGAAGCGCCTAAGGCTAAACCTGAAGCGAAAGCAGCTAAGATTAAAGAGCGTCGTCAGCGTCGTAAACTGAACAAGCAAGTTCGTGTTAAAGACCAACAAGCTCAAGCTGAAGATAACGCTTCAAAAGAGCAGGTTGCTGCTAAAGAACTATCTGTTTCAAAAGAACAGTCAGTAGCTCAAGAGCAAAAAGTTGCGGAACAAGTAGAAGCAACTCAAGCGAATGCAGAGCAAACTGAACAGGAAGAGCCGAAACAACGTCGTAACCGTCGTTCTCCACGTCACCTACGTGCAAGTGGTCAACGTCGTCGTCGCGGTCGTGATCGTCGCCCTAACCCATTCCGCCTACGTAAAGGTGGTGTAGCTTCTCCAGAGATGGCTATGGGTAAAGTGATGCCTCGCTTCATTCCAAAACCTCACCACAAGCAGGCAAAGCCTGAAGTGGCTGAAGTTCAAGTAGCAGCTGAAGCTCAAACATCTGTTCAAGAGCAGAATGTTGCTCTAGAGACGGCACCACAAAGCAACGTAGCAATGACTGGCGGCTTCGCATGTCCAGAGCTTGCAATGGGTAAAGTTATCATCCGTCGTGAAGATGCTGCTGTTGAAGCTCAAGTAGCTGAGACTCCTGCTGCAGTTGAAGCTCCTGCAGTCGTTGAAGAAGCACCAGTGGTTGTTGAAACCGCGAAAGTTGAAGCTCCAGTGATTGCAGAAGCGACGAAAGTTGAAGCGCCTGTTGTAGCAGAAGCTGTGCAAGCAGAAACAACACCAGTTGTTGAAGCTGAAGCGCCTAAAGCTGAAAGTGCAAAAGTTGAAGAAGCACCTGTTGTTAAAGCAGAAGCTCCTAAAGCGGCACCAAAGGCAGCTGTTGCTAAGAAGCAAGCCGGTTCACCAATGACTAAAGCTCCTGGTCCTCAAGAGATCAAAGAGATTGAAGTGATTGCAGCTCCGTTCCGCACTGAACGTTTTGTATCGAAAGGTGCAGGCAGTCAGGCAGCGTCGAACAAAGCTGGCGCGGCGATGACTAAGCCAAACTACTAGTGATTACTGATAGGTAATCGCGAGTAAATAGAATCAAAGGCTGCTTATTAAAGCAGCCTTTTTCATATCTACTAATCGAATAAAAATTAACAGATATATTACTCAAAGTTAGGTTCAACCTTGAACTTAATCACATTTTTGGGTAGCATTCGCGCACTTATCTTTTCGACACTTCGCTATTGCCGCTCTTTTCCATCACTGTTTGGCTACGCAATACACCCGTGTCGGTAAATCCATCTTAAGCATAGCTGAGCAAACATGTTCGAATTCCCACAATTTTCAAAGCACTCTGTAAAGAATGACGTGCTTTCAGGTCTTACAGTAGCCCTGGCTCTGGTACCTGAAGCTGTAGCATTCGCCTTTGTTGCTGGCGTTGACCCAATGGTTGGTCTTTATGCAGCATTCATCGTAGGTTTAATCACTTCTGTCTTTGGCGGCCGTCCAGGTATGATTTCTGGCGCAACCGGCGCAATGGCCGTTGTAATGGTGAGCCTAGTGGCAACCCATGGTGTTCAATACCTATTCGCAGCCGTTATGCTGGCTGGCCTTCTGCAAATTGCAGCAGGTGTATTTAAACTAGGTAAATTTATCCGTATCGTTCCACACCCAGTAATGATTGGTTTCGTGAACGGTTTGGCCATTGTTATCTTCCTAGCTCAGCTTGGTCAGTTTAAAGCGCCAGACGTAACAGGTGCATTAACTTGGCTACCAAGCGGTCAAATGACACTCATGCTGGGTTTAGTAGCCCTTACAATGGCTATCATCCACTTCCTACCTAAGCTAACAACAGCGGTACCATCTTCACTGGTTGCTATTGTTACAGTAACGGCTTTGGTTGTCGGTCTTGACCTTGAAACTCGCACTGTTGTCGACTTCCTACGTACAATGTCTGGTGACGAAGCTGCAACGCTAGCGGGTTCTCTACCAACGTTCTCTATTCCTGCTGTTCCGTTTTCTTTTGAGACACTACAGATCATCCTACCGTACGCAATTATCCTTGCGGCTATCGGCCTGATCGAGTCTCTACTGACACTGACAGTACTAGATGAAATGACAAACACTCGTGGTCAATCTAACCGTGAATGTGTTGGTCAAGGTATGGCTAACGTAACGTGTTCTGTATTCGGTGCGATGGGTGGTTGTGCGATGATCGGTCAATCGATGATCAACGTAAACTCAGGTGGTCGTGGTCGTCTTTCAGGTATCGTCGCCGCAGTTGCACTACTGATGTTCATCCTGTTCGGTTCTGCACTGATTGAAATGATTCCTCTAGCAGCACTTGTGGGCGTAATGTTCATGGTTGTTATCGGCACATTTGAATGGGCAACCTTCAAGCTTGCGCGTCGCGTTCCTAAACAAGACTTCTTCGTTATCGTTCTTGTTACCGTAGTAACAGTACTGACTGATCTTGCTGTGGCAGTAGGTGTTGGAGTTGTCGCTTCTGCGCTAATGTTTGCTTGGCAACATGCTAAACACATCTACGCAGATACATCAGTAAACGCTGAAGGCTCAAAAGAGTACAAAGTTAACGGCCCAATCTTCTTTGGTTCAACGGCTAACTTCCTAGAGTTGTTTGACGCATACAACGATCCACAAGATGTAATCGTTGATTTCGCAAACTCACGCGTGACTGACCACTCTGCAATTGAAGCGATCGACACGATTGCTGACCGTTACGCGGCGCTAGGTAAAACACTTCACCTTCGCCACCTAAGCCAAGACTGTGTTGCTATGCTGCACAAAGCAGGTAGCTTAGTTGAAGCGAACGTTGCAGAAGACCCAATCTACAAAGTAATGTCTAAGTAATCTTAGCTGTAGCTTTAAGTTAGATTTAGAGAGGCCGACATTCAATGTCGGCCTTTTTTATACCTATCGGTCAGCCCTTACGCTGATAACAAAACGACGTACATTGTTCCTACACTACATCGAACGCAGTATCGCTTCGCTAGACTCTTCGATTAAATCCAACACCAATTCAAAACCATTTCCCTCACCATAATACGGATCGGGGATCTCTTGATATTGTGACTCTCCAAAGCTCAAAAATAATGCGAGCTTGTATTGGAGGTGAACTGGGCATTGGCTCATTAAGTCGTCTAAATTCGCCCTATCGGCCGCGAGTATCAGGTCAAATTCTTCGAAGTCATTATCTACCACTTTACGAGAAGTAATCCCCTTAAAGCTGTAGCCTCGCTTCTCTCCTGCAGATTTGGATCGCGAGTCTGGCGGGTTGCCTTGATGAAAACCAATCGTCCCCGCAGAGTCGACCACAACATCAATATCCAGCTGTTGCGCTTTCTTCCTTAGCACCGCTTCACCTGTTGGAGAGCGGCAAATATTCCCCATACAAACTACGAGTATCTTTTTCATCCCTAATCACCTGTTCTTCCGATGGTTTTTGCTATCGTTAAGTTAGGCTATGATAGACGCAATCACAACTTAAAAGGATTTGTTATGTCGACTGAAGACAACAAAGAACAACGCCACAAAGCAAGACAACAGAAAGTAAAAGAACAAGTCGATGCACGTGTCGCTGCAGCACAAGAAGTAAAAGGCCTATTGCTGGTCATCACGGGTAACGGTAAAGGTAAATCAACATCCGGTTTTGGTACGATTACACGTGCAGTTGGTCATGGTAAGAAATGCGCCGTTGCTCAGTTTGTTAAAGGTACCTGGGATAACGGCGAAAAAAACGTTCTGCAAAAGCTTGATGTCGAGTTCCAAGTCATGGGCACAGGCTTTACTTGGGAAACTCAGAACAAAGCGCAAGATATTGAAGCTGCGCAGCGTGTATGGAAAGAGTGCCAACGCATGCTGGCTGATGAGTCGATCGATGTGATTCTGTTTGATGAACTGACTTACATGGTTAGCTACGGTTACATCGAACTCGATGAAGTGGTTGAGGCGTTGAATAACCGCCCGAAGATGCAGTCTGTCATCATTACAGGTCGTGGCGCGCACCGTACTCTTACTGAGATAGCAGATACAGTATCTGAAGTTCGCAATGTGAAACACGCTTTTGAATCTGGTGTTAAAGCGCTACAAGGCGTTGACTGGTAATCACCTTCAACCAGAGGTCCCCGACTCGGTCATTCTTCCCTCTCGAGGATGACGACCACTAGGCCGTTACGCTCTTGAACAAAGGACGACGGCCTATCGTCATTCCCTAGAGCGAGGGACGAGTGTCATAGGGAATCTCTCTTGAGTATTATCGAGCCAAAAATAAAAAGCGCCATTCCTACAACAGGAGTGGCGCTTTGTTCATTTTTAAATGAGATGAAGACTAGTTAAACAAACCTTTTAGTAGACCGTTTACTGCGTCTCTTGTTTTCTCATCTTTGATCTTGTCACCGTACTTTTCGTCTAACTTTTCTAAACCACGGTCAATTTCTTTCTGTGCTTTCTGTTTCAATACATCATCAAAAACAAGTGCAAATTTCGGGGCTGCCCACTGACCTGTTACCTTAATTGGGATAGTCACATCTTTCAGGTCGTCGATGCTCTTACCGCCCTGACCTTCAAGTGAACCCACAATTGATGTACGCACAAGGAAGTCGACCGTTTCATTGATGAAGTTTGCTTTACCTTGACCTGTCACACGTAACAGTGGCGACTGTGCTGATAAGTCGTTAGTTGAAACCCAACCTTTATCCACTTTCAGCGTCGCTTTCATTGCACTGAAGTCCGTTTTTTGAGCTTCATTTGTGCTTTCAACTTTCTCGCCCTTGATCTTAGCGTAGTTTTCTCGAATCAGTTGAGCTACGTTGATGCCGTTAACTGCACCATCTTCAAAGTTAATCACGATAGTACCGACTAGGTTCTTCTTGATACCCGTCGGAGTCAGACTCTTACCTTTCACGTTGACATCAATATTACCGGTACCTTCCAGCATATCGTTATCTGCAACATCAACCAGTAACGGCTGTACTTTCACGCCTTTAATTTTCTTCTTAGCCGTGTAAGTCGCCGGTGTTTTACGAGCATCTAGCTTAGCCGTAGCTGAAATAGAGCCTTGGTAAAGATTCGATGTGAATGAAGTTAGCTCTGCGATACCACGGTTAACCGAAAATGCCGTTTTAACATTCTGCATCTTCGCGTTGTTCGCCTTGAACTTATCAATCGTAATGTCACCTTTCACGTCTAACGTTTTCAGAGCCGACAGATCAGGTTCCACTTCTTTAGCAGGAGCTGAACTACCTGAGTTTGACGTTGAGCCACCAGCAGAACCAGAAGGAGCGGTGCTCGCTGTTTCTGTTGTATTGCCTAAGCCTAGGAACTCGTCCAAATCAATATTCGGGCTATGAAGAGAGAAACGAACCTTTGGTATTTCAGATAGGGTTACGTCTGCTTTACCGTCTAATGCAATAGCGTTAGCTTGTAGTTTCTCTAACACAAAGCTCAGGTGGCTCTTGTTAAGATCGAAGCTTAAGTCAGACAGCATGTCGACTTTCATTGGAGACTGAGGAAGCGTGTCGCCTTTGAATGTTGAGTTTAACGTTAACTTGTTCAGCGTTACTTTTGAAATCGCGCTATCAACAGTAAGTTCACCGCCACCTTTAAGATCAAGGTCAAGGCCAGCTGCATTACCGATTACAGCGTAAGTCAGTTGGTTTACCTTATCGAACTCAAACGTATTCAAGCCAATTTTTGCTGACTCAATCGACGTCGCTGGATCATTGAACTTAGCGTTTAAGTCGATATTACGAAGTGCGTAACTTGCGAAGCCTTCAGCTAACTTGAACTCTGCGCTACCTTCCGCAGAGAACTTCTGTTGATTGTTTTCACCAGAAGCCGAAAACGTCGCGGTTGTCCATGTATCAACGGCAAACTCAGAAAGATTCAAAGACACATCGTATAGCTTAGTGAATGAACCCGCTTGCTTGTCGTCCATTTCAAACAATGCGTTTGATACAGTTACGCCTGCAAGGTTGATCGTCCAACCCGATGCGTCTGTGGTAGTTTGCTCTTGAGGGGCAGGCGCTGATTCAGAACTTGTGTCTGCTGCAGGCTCTGATTCTTGAGGCGCTGACGCTTGCGTTAGTGCATCAATGTTCTTGCGACCATCTTTAAGCGTTTCTAAATAGAATTCTGCACCATCTAGAGTAATGTTGCCGATCTCTAGTTGGTTGCTAAATAGCGGAGTAACCGAAACATCAACGCCAACCGTATCAACCTTGAATAGGTTCGGTTGGGTGAACCCTTCTGGGTTACGTAATTCAGTTTGACCAAGTTCAAAGCCAATGGATGGGAAAAATTGCCAGCTGATATCACCCTCGATCACGAGCTCTAGGCCGGTGTGTTTTTGAGCTTGTTCGACAATTAATGGCTTAAATTGGTTGGGATTCACTAACAGCACTAGTGCCAGAATTGCTGCAATTACAACAAACACTGGTACAGCTATGAAAATGAGTAGTTTCTTCATCCGCATATTCCTTGCTTAGATTCCAAAAGAAAGTGGCACTATAAAAGTGCCACTGATTCGGTAAAAAATAAAGCTAAGTGAGTCACTTAGGCAAAATTTTATTCGATTAAGACTTCAACAACTTCGCAATGTGCGCTTTTAGCACATCAATCGCAATACGGTTTTTACCACCACGAGGAACGATGATGTCTGCATGTTGTTTTGAAGGCTCGATAAACTGCATGAACATTGGACGTACTGTTTCTTGGTATTGCTTAAGTACAGTGTCCATTGTGCGACCACGCTCTTCTACATCACGCTTAACACGGCGTAGTAGACAGATGTCTAATGGTGTATCCATAAACACACTTGCGTGCATTAGTTTACGAAGACGCGGGTCTGTTAGAAGCAGAATACCCTCTAAAATGATCACTTTCTTTGGAGTAAGTGTAGTCGTTTCAGAAGTACGTGTGTGCTCTGTGTAGCTGTATTCAGGAACTTCTACGGCGTTGCCACTCATTAGCTGCTGTAGATGTTCACATAAAAGATCATGATCTAGTGCATTTGGGTGATCGTAGTTAGTTTTAACACGCTCTTCCATACTCAAGTGGCTTTGGTCGCTGTAATAGCAATCTTCCGTGATAACACCAATTTGATGGTCGCCTACTTTTTCGCGCAATTCATTATAAATTGTACTAGCAATCAGACTTTTTCCTGAAGCTGAAGCGCCAGCGATACCTACGATGACACATTGATTATTATCAGACATTAATTTTGCACCCGATATGGTTTGGTGGTGGGAAGAGATAAACCGCCTGATTATAGGGGCTAAAGCACATAGATTCTAGTCGCCATTTTAGCTAATTGCAGTCAAATTGATGATATCAATGCATTTAATGAATACAATCGTTTGCTTTCAAATAACTTGCCTACAACTATTTGCACAACCCCAATGGCGATCAGCCTAAATCCAACCGCTATTTATCTAATCCAACATGATTAACACAACTTTTTGATTATCTTTCGTTATTCAACCATAGAGAAGTTAATCGCTTCTGGTCTCGCCTTGCCGGTCCAGAACATCTTCGCAGCCACATTCTCTGCAAGCTCTAAGTAGTGACGTGTATGTTCACTATCTGGACGACGAATCACCGTCGGGCAACCTGCATCGATATCTTCTCGCACATCAATATGAAGAGGGATCTGTGCCAAAATATCGAGGTAAAACTCTTCTGACATAGCTTCGGCACCACCAACGCCAAAGATATGCTCTTTCTCACCACAGTGACTACAAATATGATAGCTCATGTTTTCAACTAAGCCTGCGACTGGCACACTCACCTTATCAAACATCGCTACGCCTTTACGTGCATCCGCTAGCGCCAAATCTTGAGGAGTGGTCACCACTACAGCCCCGGTCACTGGGATCTGTTGCGATAACGTCAGCTGAATATCGCCCGTGCCCGGTGGCATATCAATAACTAGATAATCCAACTCTGGCCATACGGTTTCGTTAACAAGCTGACCTAAAGCCTTGGCCGCCATTGGACCGCGCCAAATCGCAGCGTCATCTTTCGACACAAGATAACCGATAGAGTGAGTGAAAATACCGTGCGCTTCGATTGGCATCATCCACTTGTTATTCTGGACTTCTGGTTTCGCATCTAATTGGCCAAGCATCATAGGTACAGAAGGACCATAGATATCCGCATCCAACAAACCCACTTTTGAACCAGACTTAGATAAAGCCAAAGCAAGGTTGACTGAAGTGGTCGATTTACCCACCCCACCCTTTGCAGATGTCACGGCGATGATGTTCTTCACCCCCTTCAATGGTGTCGCAACCGTGGTTTCTAACGCAGACGGCTTCACCTTCACTTCAAACTGAAAAGCGCTAACAAGCTGTTGTTCAATCTGAGAGTGAATCCACTGTTCCAATTCAACCGCAAGCTGATTAGCGGCAAAAGGTAAGGTGATAACAAATGATCCACGCGGATCAACCGATACAATATTTTGGTGTAGCGCCCACTCTGGGATGAGGATTGGTGACTCGAACTCATTCAACCATGAACAGAAATCTTGCTTAGAAGTAAAGTTACGCATTGGGACTCCTTTTTTTATTTATGCTATCACCCACGGGATGAAGACTGAACCCCTAAAAAACTAGGGGAATCCTTAGTCTGATACCTTGGCGTATCACACGTTATAAAGTAGTATTACCTCTCAAATTTATACCTATCAAAAAAGCGAATTATTAAGTATGGCAACTGATCCAAGACAACTTTTGGTAACTTGTGCGCTTCCGTACGCTAACGGCTCTATTCACCTTGGCCATATGCTTGAGCATATCCAAGCTGATATCTGGGTTCGATACCAGCGTCTACGTGGCAACACTGTAAACTTCATCTGTGCTGACGATGCTCACGGCACGCCAATTATGCTTAAAGCTCAACAGATGGGTATCACGCCAGAAGAGATGATCGCTGCTGTTAGTGAAGAGCACCAAAAAGACTTCGCTGGCTTTGATATCAGCTTTGATAACTACCACAGCACACACAGCGAAGAGAACCGTGAACTGGCTTCTCACATCTACTTAGAACTTAAAAAGAACGGCTTCATTTCTAGCCGCACTATTTCTCAGCTTTTCGATCCTGAGAAAGAGATGTTCCTACCAGACCGCTTCGTAAAAGGTACTTGCCCTAAGTGTAAGTCAGAAGACCAGTATGGTGATAACTGTGATAACTGTGGTGAGACATACAGCCCAACTGAGCTAATTAACCCTAAATCAGCGGTTTCTGGCGCAACTCCAGTAATGAAAGACTCTGAGCACTTCTTCTTCGACCTACCTCAGTTCGAAAGCATGCTTAAAGAGTGGACTCGTTCTGGCTCTCTACAGAATGAAACTGCAAACAAAATGCAGGAATGGTTTGAGTCTGGTCTGCAACAGTGGGATATCTCACGTGATGCACCTTACTTCGGCTTTGAAATCCCAGGCGAAAAAGACAAGTTCTTCTACGTATGGCTAGACGCACCTGTTGGCTACATGGCTTCTTTCAAGAACCTATGTGACAAACGTGACGATCTAAACTTCGATGAATACTGGAAGAAAGACAGCACAACTGAGCTTTACCACTTCATCGGTAAAGACATTGTTTACTTCCACAGCCTATTCTGGCCAGCAATGCTAGACGGCGCAGGTTTCCGTAAGCCAAACAACGTATTCGTACACGGCTACGTAACAGTGAACGGTGCGAAGATGTCTAAGTCGAAAGGCACATTCATCAAAGCAAGCACGTACCTAAACCACCTAGACCCTGAGTGTCTACGTTACTACTACGCTGCTAAACTAAACAGCCGCATCGATGACTTAGATCTTAACCTTGAAGACTTCACTCAACGTGTAAACGCTGACGTAGTAAACAAGATTGTTAACCTAGCTTCTCGTAACGCTGGCTTCATTACTAAGCGTTTTGAAGGCAAGCTAGCTGCTGAATTTGCAGAGCCTGAGCTATACAACGAATTCGTTGCTGCTGCTGAGCGTATCGGTGAGCTATACGAAACTCGTGAATTCAGCCGTGCTATCCGTGAAATCACTGCACTAGCGGATAAAGCTAACCAGTACATCGACGAAAAAGCACCTTGGGTTCTTGCAAAAGAAGAAGGCAAAGAAGCTGAGCTTCAACAAGTTTCTTCTGTAGGTATTAACCTATTCCGCGTACTGATGGCTTACCTGAAACCAGTGATGCCAGAGCTTGCAGCTCGCACTGAAGCTTTCCTAAACGAAGAGCTAACGTGGGAAGCGATTGCTACTCCGCTAACTGATCACGAGATCACTAAGTTCAAAGCGCTATTCAACCGCATTGACCCTAAGAAAGTGGAAGCAATGGTTGAGTCTTCTAAAGAAGATGCAGCCGCTGAAGCAGCAGCGAAAGAAAAAGCAGAAGCTGAAAAAGAGCAAGCAAGCCAAACTGAGCTAGACAAAGAGCCAATCGCAGACGAGATTGAGTTCGATGCCTTTGCAGCAGTAGACATGCGTATCGCTCGTATCATCTCTTGTGAAGAAGTACCAAAAGCGAACAAACTACTGAAGTTCCAACTAGACATCGGTGGTGAGACTCGCCAAGTATTCTCTGGTATCAAATCAGCATACAAACCTGAAGAGCTAGAAGGCAAGCTAACTGTAATGGTAGCAAACCTAAAACCTCGTAAGATGAAGTTTGGTATGTCTGAAGGCATGATCCTAGCCGCGGGCCCTGGTGGCAGCGACCTGTGGATCCTTGAGCCACACGAAGGTGCTCAACCTGGTATGCGTGTAATGTAATTCTGGCTTCAGTCAGATAACAAGCACTCATAGCGAAATCCCTAATGCACTTTTAACTTGAATGAGTTAATAGGCATTGGGGATTTTTTATATCTACCGAAAATAAGCGTTCTCTGTTAGAGTCGCCGTCAACTATGCTATGTAGAGTAGAAATTGGTTCGTCGACAAAAATAGGCTAAACCAACACCTCTTTACTCTAAAACCCTTTTTAGGAATCCCCAGTGACTAACAACGAAATCTTGCGTCGTATTCAACACGCACTAAACCTTAAAAATGCACAAATCATCAAAGCTATCGAACAAGCTGATGTGACTGTTGCTCATGACCAAGTGATTAACTGGCTAAAAGATGACAACGACAAGTCATGCTCTAAGATGAAAGATAAAGAGTTGGCGGTATTCCTAAATGGTTTCATCAACCTTAAGCGTGGCAAAAAAGAAGGCGAGCAACCTAAACCTGAAGTTGCACTGACGAACAACATGATCTTCATGAAGCTTCGTATCGCATTAAACATGAAAGCAGAAGATGTTTTGGACGTACTAGAAGTGGTTGGCATTAGCTTGAGCAAGTACGAAATCGGCGCTTACTTCCGCAAGCCAGAAAACAAAAACTACAAAGTGTGTGAAGACCAACTACTTTGCGATTTTCTAAACGGTGTGCAATTTACCAACCGTCCAGACTCAGAAGAGTTTGCGGGTTAAGTTACTACTCCTAGATAAATTTTAAGTTGCTACACATAGATAAATTACTCGTCATAGGTAAGTAACTGACCCACTGATAATTTTCTAGTAACGACAGATAAATAAAAAGCGGCGAGATAATTGAATTATCTCGCCGCTTTTTCGTTTTCTTTACGTCACTGACTAAACAGGAACAACAATAGTAAACCTATGCCTTAGCTGTCGTCTTCAGTGAAGTTCGTCGGCAATGTCGTTTTCATTTCATTCCAAACTTGTGCACTTGCGATACCGTAGTTACGAATCACTAATGGCAAAGTTTCGCGCTCGCCACTTTCACAGATAATGAACAACTCTTTATAAAAGTCCATCGCTAAACGTCGTGCTTCTGGGTTAGAGAAGTAGTAGCTACCGATACGGTCATAAAGTTTACGCACACCGTTAAAGATCAGGCCGTAAATCTGGTTGCCTGAGTGGAATGCCAAACGTTGGAAAAGCATGTAATCATAGAAGTTGAAAGTCTTCGCGATTAAGATCGTCTGACGTTTCGCTTCATCTTTTTCTGAATCTTCTTTTACCGCTTGTTTGATCTTGTCAGCGTATGGCGACGATTCTAGGAACTCATCCCAAGTTGGTGCCGCAAGTAGCGCTTCACAAGATTCAATCACGTTACTGATAGTACGCTCTGAAGCTTCTTTGTTTGCTTTGAATGCATAACGCATAAAGATCGGGCTGATATTAGTACGAGCAGCAAGCAGGTCTTCTACCATTTTGCTTGCGTTATCAACGTCCAACGTCATTAGCGTATCAAGGATATGAAGACCTGAGGTTTCCATAAACTGGTTAACTTTAGTTGGTTTGCCATGTTGGATTGTCAACCAACCATCACGAGCAAGACGTTGTAGTACTTCACGAAGCGTAGTACGTGTAACACCAATCAGCTCAGAAAGCTCACGCTCTGCGGGCAAGATAGAACCTGGAGGGAAACGGCCATTCCAAATACTTTCAATGATATACTTCTCTGCAAATCCTGCCGGGCTCTTCGCCTTAATGACCATCTACACTTCAATCCAATTTAATTATTCTGTTCTAATTTACTCATCATACCACTAGTTCACACCTAGCGGAAACACCCTCAAAAATTTTACTCACCCTAAACACCGTTAGAGTTATAACTCTAAAGTTCAGCACACGTTTGCACCTCAGGTTTGTAAAGCAAGCGACTCTAAACCACCATTTAAACAAACCGTTAACACAACAATTTTTCTTTAAAATCAATGGGATTGGTCATATTTTTAAAGCTACTAATTTGCAATATTAAGTTGTAATAATCATATATAAGCCGTCGTTATTCTGTAATTTTCAATCATTTCGCTGAAATATTGATTCTAGTCGGTTTTTATCACATTTTAAGTGGTATGCTTGCGCTACTTTGATCGCGTTTCTCAACAAAAAAGAGGTATTTTTAGGGCTACAGGGCTTTTCCTGTTGACTAAATGTTATCTAAGAGTAAAGTTGCGCTCAAAAATAAGCAGTGCTTGAGTTTCTAAGGGAGTGACTTGGCAAGACCACAGAACATTACATGGAATGTAGTTTTTCTAAGTCACTGTTAGTCATAGTTTTTAACAATTTCTATAGCTCGATTCTCAAAATGTTGTATTGCTTGTCTATTCATAATCAACATAAAAGAGTATTAACATGCCGATGTCTCTCGGAAACGCTTTTATCAAGAACTTCCTTGGTAAAGCTCCTGATTGGTATAAACTTGCCATCATTTCCTTTTTAATCATCAACCCGTTTGTTTTCTTCCTAGTTGACCCATTTGTTGCGGGCTGGCTATTGGTGGTTGAGTTTATTTTCACTCTAGCTATGGCTCTCAAATGCTACCCACTTCAACCGGGTGGTCTATTAGCTATTCAAGCAGTCGCCATTGGCATGACCAAACCAGAAATGGTTTATCACGAGCTGCAAGCAAACCTTCCTGTATTACTCTTGCTCGTATTCATGGTTGCTGGCATTTACTTCATGAAAGAACTGCTTTTGTTCATTTTCACGAAGATCTTGCTTGGCATCCAATCTAAAATTTTACTCTCCGTTGCCTTCTGTGTTGCTGCCGCTTTCTTATCAGCATTCCTAGATGCACTAACAGTAATCGCCGTAGTTATTAGCGTTGCGGTCGGCTTCTACTCTATCTACCACAAGGTTGCATCAGGCAAGGGCACAACGTCTTCGCACGATCATACTCATGATGAAGAGATCTCAGAGCTAACTCGTGATGACCTAGAAAACTACCGTGCTTTCCTACGTTCACTGCTAATGCACGCTGGTGTGGGTACAGCACTGGGTGGTGTAATGACCATGGTAGGTGAACCACAAAACTTGGTAATTGCTAAGCAAGCAGGTTGGGAGTTCGGTGAATTTATCATCCGTATGCTGCCAGTAACACTACCTGTTTTCTTCTGCGGTATTTTAACTTGTGCACTTGTCGAGAAATTCAAAGTGTTTGGTTACGGTGCTCAACTACCAATGAATGTTCGCCAAATCTTAGTTGAGTTTGACAACAAAGAACGTGCAAACCGCACAAAGCAAGACGTAGCAAAACTATGGGTTCAAAGTGCAATCGCAGTTTGGCTTATCGTCGGCCTTGCACTTCACGTTGCTGAAGTAGGTTTGATTGGCCTGTCTGTGATCATCTTAGCTACAGCATTTACGGGTGTTATTGAAGAACACTCTATGGGTAAAGCCTTTGAAGAAGCGCTGCCATTTACTGCACTTCTTGCCGTTTTCTTCGCTGTTGTTGCTGTAATCATCGACCAAGCTCTATTTAAGCCAGTCATCGATTCTGTACTTCATGTTGAAGATAAAGGTGCACAACTCGCTCTCTTCTATGTTGCCAACGGTATTCTATCGATGGTTTCAGATAACGTATTCGTCGGTACGGTTTACATCAACGAAGTGAAAACTGCTTTGGTTGAAGGCATCATCACTCGTGGCCAGTTCGACCTACTTGCTGTTGCTATCAACACAGGTACTAACCTACCTTCTGTTGCTACGCCAAACGGCCAGGCTGCATTCCTATTCCTATTAACATCAGCACTTGCTCCGTTAATTCGACTGTCTTACGGCCGCATGGTTATTATGGCTCTGCCATACACCATCGTATTGGCTCTGGTTGGCCTAGCAGGCATTGTGTTCTTCGTAGAGCCAATGACAGTATGGTTCTATGATGCAGGTTGGATCATTCAACGCACTGGTGAAGTCGTCGCTCCAGTTATCTCTGGTGGTCACTAAGCTAAACACTGTGTCGCAAACCACAATAACTATAACTAACTAATCAAAAATATTAGTTGATTAGGAAACTTATCCAAGATAAAAAGCTCTGAGTAATCAGGGCTTTTTTATTTTATAGACAGGATTCAATTCGTGAACTTTTTAGCAATGATCAAAGACTTCTCTAAGGGACGTTTATCTTGGCTTTTACTGCTGGCTTTTATTGTCTTTTTTGAAGCGTGCGCTCTCTTCTTCCAACACGTGATGATGCTTGGTCCTTGCGTGATGTGTATCTATGAGCGCGTTGCTATGCTCGCTATCGGTGTTGCCGCCATGATTGGTGCGATTGCCCCGAATAACCCAATATCACGCTGGTTAGGCCTTGCTAGCTGGGGATTTGGCGCATACAAAGGTTTGATGCTTGCTTTAGAGCACGTCGATTACCAGTTCAATCCGTCCCCTTTCGCAACCTGCGACTTATTCGTAACCTTCCCTAGCTGGGCGCCTTTAAACCAATGGGCTCCGTGGATGTTTGAGGCTTACGGCGATTGCAGCAAGGTTGTGTGGCAGTTCTTCGATCTTTCTATGCCTCAGTGGCTAGTAATTATCTTTGCAGGTAACTTGGTTGCTTTCGGTATTGTGGTTATTTCTCAATTTGTGAAGTCGAAAAACGACTAACAGTAAGCCGTTGACACTTGGACAACAAAAAAGTCGACCACGAGGTCGACTTTTTTATTACTTAAGCTTTTGAACATATTAAGAGAGTCTGTTATTCACACAAACTAAGTTGCTCAACAAGCCGTGATTAGCTGCTTTTACCGCAGCATTGTTTAAACTTCTTGCCGCTTTCACAAGGGCAAAGGTCGTTTCGACCGATGTCTTTAAACGGGTTCACGCTCTGGGACTTATTGCCCAACATAGCTTCATCCGCTGCCATTGCCACTTCTGAGATCATCAGATCGACTTGACCCACTAAATCGGCAAGCGATGGTGGGGTAGTAAGCCCTGCAGCGATCATTTGTTGTTGAGTTTGCTCTTCATCAATCGCAAGCATCAAGGTGGTTAAGAGCGCTTGCAACATGCGCAGAGTACCATCCGCGACTGTCACGCTCTGCCACTGCTCTTCCACTGTTGGCCAAACCATCATGAAGCCTTCAGAAAAATCAGCGAACTGTTCGTTAAAGTCACCTTCAGCCAGTACGTCTGTTAATAGGTATTCATTACGCTGAATCAGGTTGTGCTGGCGATTAATCTGTTCTGTCACCGTTTTTACCAGCTCTTTACCCGCTTCAGGCGCAACGATAACCAGCCACTCTTCTGGATCGAGTGGTTTGGTCGCTAAGTTAGAGGCAAGGATTGCACCTTCCATAAACTGCGGAGTAATGTCAGTGATTGATTCTGGTAGGCTTAATAATTGATATGTCATGAAAGCTCTGGATATTGGGCATTTCCGATATTATAACGCCATCCTCCCAAAGATGTCGCTATTAAGAGACGAAACCATCATTAAGACATGCACCACACTCATAGTGACAATTCTGTAAGCACACCGTACAATCACGCCTCGAATTTTTCGGTTCATTCAGTTTTGGTAAAGCAACATGCGCGTAATACTTGGCCCTATGGAGGGCGTTCTAGACCACCTAATGCGTGAAATTCTCACAGAGATTAATGATTACGATCTCTGTGTGACAGAGTTTGTGCGCGTCGTAGATCAACTTCTTCCCCCGCATGTGTTCCACCGTATTTGCCCTGAGCTACATCAAGGCTCTCAGACCATGGCTGGTGTGCCAATCCATCTCCAACTTCTAGGGCAACACCCAAATTGGATGGCCGAGAATGCTTTTCAAGCTGCTAGCTTAGGCGCGAAAGGGATCGATCTTAATTTTGGTTGCCCAGCAAAAGCGGTCAACAAAAGTAATGGTGGCGCTTCATTGCTAAAAGAGCCAGAGCTCATCTATCAAGTGGTGAACGCCTGTCGAGAAGCGGTACCGGCACACATTCCTGTGTCCGCAAAGATTCGATTAGGTTGGGAGCATCCGGAAGAGTGCTTTGAAATCGTCGATGCCATCGAACAAGCCAAAGCTGACGAACTCACCGTGCATGCAAGAACCAAAGTTGGCGGCTATAAAGCCAGCGAAATCAAATGGGACTTCATCAATCAAATAAGAGAAAAAACATCTCTGCCGTTGATTGCTAATGGGGAGATCTGGAACTATCAAGATGGTCAAGATTGCATAGAAGCAACAGGCGTCGATTCATTAATGGTCTGCCGTGGTGCTTTCAATATTCCAAACCTTGGTAACGTCGTTAAGCACAACCACCAGAAAATGCCGTGGGATAAAGTCATTGAACTTTTGCTGCGCTATTCAGAGTTTCAAATTAAAGGGGACAAAGGCATGTACTACCCCAATAGAGTGAAGCAGTGGTTTGTTTATCTAAGTAAAGGCTACCCTGAAGCGAACGAACTGTTTAAAGAAATTCGTACTTTCAAAAAGGCGCCACCGATTGTAGAACGCCTTCAGCATTATCAAGAAGAACGCCGCCAACCTGTTTAAGATTATGTTTAGGGTTAAATACCCAACGCTACAAACGTGTTTACCGGTGCAAATAAGCTTTGCTTGGTAGACACGTTCGCTCTTCCCTCTTTCATTTTCATTTTCATTTTCATACAAAGCATCGATTCAATAACGTGGTTAAAATTTAAGACGGTCTTTACCCGTCGTCTTAGCCACGTACAGCTTTTCATCGGCGTACTTAAATATCTCATCGAAGTTAAGTTTACTTTGCTCAGTTTCAACAATGCAGACACCGCCAGACACCGTAAATCCATTTGGAATAATGTCGGCTGAAGTGGAACAAATCGCATTCTTCACTCGCTCTAATGTTCTCATCAAAGTTTCACGATCTTCGCCTTTCATATAAACGACAAACTCTTCACCGCCAAACCGTGCTGCAACGTCACTGCTTCGAATACTGTTGCTGATCTGACGCGACATATAACGAATCACATCATCCCCCTTATCGTGGCCGTAGGTGTCGTTAATTGAC
Source organism: Vibrio sp. 10N.261.52.C11 (assembly GCF_041471405.1). Classification (NCBI taxonomy): domain Bacteria; kingdom Pseudomonadati; phylum Pseudomonadota; class Gammaproteobacteria; order Vibrionales; family Vibrionaceae; genus Vibrio; species Vibrio sp. 10N.261.52.C11. The sequence continues at coordinate 57,736 of NZ_JBFROI010000045.1, read as the reverse complement.
TTAAAATCATCAATATCGAAGACGGTTAATGCAAACAGTTGATCGTGCTCTACACTGCGCCAGAACGCTTCTAAGCCACGACGATTCAATAACCCTGTCATAGGGTCTTTGGCTGCGAGATCTTTGAAGTAACCACGTTCAATATTGGAATTGACGTAGAAGAAGATGGTTACTGAGAACAGATACACAATGATGGCAACAATAAGGCTGTCTTTCTCGTAGACGAAAAAGTGCTCAACCTCTTTCGCGATGTCTAATTTGTAATACATCGCATGGTGAGACGAGACACCATCCAGTTTGATCTCGTGATAAAAAGCCGCAGAATCTACCGGAGTCGCTAAAGTGGTATCAATGATATCGATCCGACCTGCAAGATGCTCATTCGAGTTTGCGAGCAGCTTGTCAGCATTAATATCCACCGACAGCATCCCTTGGTGAACGCCTTTATGGAATACAGGGATCGTCATACTGATTATACGGTCAAGGGAATCAAAACGATAACCAGGGCCTGAAAGGGTAAGTTGGTCAGGGTTGTTGGCTGTTTTCTGCCAATAAGGACGACTCTTTATGGTCGAGAGTAACTCTTTGCTCAGCCCTTTGGCAAAACCTTCAGGTGAAGAGATCACATAGCCGCTCGTATCAATAAAGTGCACGCCGGCATGGTATTCATCAAGCTGGGATAAAAATGAAAGAATAGGAGCTAACGCTATTTTTTCTGACGCGCTCTTATAACTATCACTGCTTTCAGAACAAAGAGACTCTTGACCAATTAGCATATAGTCGATATCGACAGAGGGAATGTCTGAGGTTTTACCGTCGGCAAGTAGCAATACATCAATAGGCCAGATTTGGCAAAGACCATCCACAACATGTTTGTTGTGATCAAGAAAGAGAGGGTTTCCTGATTTATAATAGTTGGAGAAGCTGTAGTCTAGGGCTGTCGCCACTTTTGTGGTTCTTTTGAACACATCTTCAATACGATGAAACTCACTACTGATATCTTTTTCTACCGCGTCAAAATGATTCTTTCCTATTAGGCCAAGTAACATCGCGGCGATCACAGCGGGAAACCCGAAAACAAAGGTTAGGCTAAAGTGCCTATTTACTTTCATATAATGTGCTCTTAGCGTTCAGCTATTTTCATTTTCCCCATTAATATTATTACATTAATCGGCAATTCGCTCGACGTAAAATAATGTAAATTGATATTAACGACACACCTAACGGTCAAATAACCGCTTACAAATGAATAAAATAGAGAAGCGCCAACATATAGAGCAGGTGAGTTTGTTATCTGAGCCCATTTCAATGCTGTTAATAATATGACTTATGGCCTATTAGCTCACCTAACACCAAACTCAATTCACCGGCTAATGACCGCACGCTCAATCACAGATTGAGGCACTGTCACGCCAAGCTCACGAGCAGCATCTAGGTTGACCACCAGCTGAGAGCTCTGCGCAGTTTTGACACTCAACTTCCCGGGCTTCTGTCCTTCCAGAATGGCTGCGACATAATCCGCGGTCTGAACCCCAACATCATAATAATCTAGACCTAAACCAGCAATCGCTCCCTTTCCGACATAAGATGTGGCGCCTGCGACGACTGGCGTATCTGCGTGGTTAGCCGCTTTGATAAGACCCTCCATGCCGCTTGCAACCGTATTATCGGTCAAGGCATAGATAACATCGGACTTCTTAGCAATGGATTCTGCTTTTGCTTCGACATCGTCAACAGTCAGCGCTTTTTCGGTGTGAAGTGTATAACCGAAATCTCGAGTTGCCTTTCTCAATAACCCAACTAACGCAACGGCATTTGCTTCTGCTGGGTTGTAAACTACACCGATTGAATTAGCTTCAGGGAGCAGTTCTTTGATTAATGACACATGCTGAGTGATCGGAGATAAGTCAGAAAGCCCCGTGACATTACGCCCCGGCTTTTCTAATTGTTTAACGAGCCTAGCGCCGATAGGATCCGTAACCGCGGTAAACACGATAGGAATCGAGCGAGTCGCCGACACTAAGGCTTGTGAAGTCGGTGTCGCGATACCAACAAGTACATGTGGATTTTCACTGACGAGCTCTCTGGCAATCTTGGCTGCCTGAGCCGGGTTACCATTCGCCATTTCATAGGAGAATTCTAAGTTCTTACCGGGTTCATAACCATTGGCTCTCAATCCTTCAATAAGCCCTAAACGTGTCGCATTCAGATCTGGATGGTCAACAACTTGTGAAACCGACACTTTGGCAACGTTTGCCATTGCATTGCCAGTCCATAGCAACATCAAGCAACTTAAAACCGCTGCCAATACCTTTCTTACAGAACTCATTATCGCTCCCTGAATCAAGCTCTACCCGTCATTACTCGCTCAAAGAGAACAACATCAAAATCACTATTGACATTATTACCAGTAACCATTGATAACTTGAAGTGATATTTAACAAAAATACAACAAGGCTCGAGTTATGTGAGAAAGGTTATATTGACTTCGGAGGAAGGTAAGAAACCAAGTGAATAAGGACAGGTAAGCTAAACGGAAAGTAAGCGAGGTAACAAAAAGAGGAGCAAATCTGAGAACAAGCTATAGAAGATGAATAGTTGTTCTCAGACAAGAGGGAGAGCTGGGATTCTTTAGAACCAACGCTCCATTGAGGATTTATCTAACTGACGAAAGGCACGATTTAAAATGATTGCCAATTCTTTATAGCGAGGGCGCGGCTTCATAGGCTCTAACGCAAAACCCGTTTCAGTGATCTTTTCATGCAGTTCGCGGTACCACGATACTAGCGCCGGCGGAAGTTGTGTATTTGAGCGATTGCCCAACCACCACATACCTTGTAGCGGCAAGCTGATCGCAAACAAAGCCATAACCACAGCCTGTGGCATCGCTTGGTAATTATTAAAGACCATTTGTGTAAGAACACTGATAGCGGCAATCGCAGGCATCACTTTCACGCCAAAACGGGTCGCTTTAATAATGCGTTGTTCTGGGAAGATCGCGTTTAACTCTTTTCGGACGGGCCAGAGATCCATGTACTTTTGGCCATCTTTTAAACTACTAGCTAAACCAACTCTATTGCTCATATGAGTCTCCCATTAAAAAAAAGTTGAAATCATCAACTAAAAACACAAAAATTTGACGAAAAATAATATTCTTTCAAATTTTTTTGTTATATTTGCACAATATCGCTATTATTTGCAGACCTCAATCTCATTGTTGCCCTTATTTACAATTTAAGCAACTTTGAGAAGACTTCTGCAAGGAATGCACAAGCCTCTTTTTGATAAAGAGCGCTTTCACTTTATACGGAAATTAACGTTTTTTTGACCAAGGTTAGTACGCAAGCCTATGTGCTTCGACTATTCTTGAGATTAATTTTCATCCTTAACTGATTTCGATCAGAAAAATAAACAGGTAGTCATTAATGTCTAAGCTAGTTTTAGTTTTAAACTGTGGTAGTTCTTCTCTTAAATTCGCTGTTGTTGATGCAGAAACAGGTGCAGAGCACCTAACTGGTCTTGCTGAGTGTCTAGGTCTTCCAGAAGCTCGTATGAAGTGGAAACTTGATGGCAAGCATGAAGCACAACTAGGCGCGGGCGCAGCTCACGTAGAAGCACTATCTTTCATGGTAGAAACTATTCTTGCTTCTAAGCCTGAGCTTAAAGCTAACCTTGGCGCTATCGGCCACCGTATCGTACACGGTGGCGAGCAGTTCACTTCTTCTGCACTTATCACTGATGAAGTTCTTAAGGGTATTCAAGACGCTGCGACTTTCGCACCTCTTCACAACCCTGCTCACCTTATCGGTATCGAAGCGGCTCAACAGAACTTCCCTGGTCTACAAAACGTTGCTGTTTTTGACACTGCGTTCCACCAAACAATGCCTTCTGAGTCTTACCTATACGCTCTACCGTACAACCTGTACAAAGAGCACGGCATCCGTCGTTACGGCATGCACGGTACTTCTCACCTATTCATCACTCGTGAAGTTGCAGGCCTACTAAACAAGCCAGTTGAAGAAGTTAACATCATCAACTGTCACCTAGGTAACGGCGCTTCTGTATGTGCAATCAAGAACGGTAAATCTGTAGACACTTCTATGGGTCTTACTCCTCTTGAAGGTCTTGTAATGGGTACTCGTTGTGGTGACCTAGACCCTGCAATCATCTTCCACCTACACGATGCTCTTGGTTACTCTGTTGAAGAAATCAACAACATGCTGACTAAAGAGTCTGGTCTTGCTGGTCTAACTGAAGTGACTTCTGACTGTCGTTTCGTTGAAGACAACTACGGTGAGAAAGAAGAAGCAACTCGTGCAATGGACGTGTTCTGTCACCGTCTAGCTAAGTACGTTGCTGGTTACACTGCAACTCTAGAAGGTCGTCTAGACGCAATCACTTTCACTGGCGGTATCGGCGAGAACTCTGGCCCAATCCGTGAAATGGTTCTTAACCGCCTAGGCATCTTCGGCATCGAAGTTGACGGTGAAGCTAACCTTAAAGCTCGTTTCGGCGGCGAAGGTACTATCACTACAGCTAACAGCCGTATCCCTGCAATGGTTATCTCTACTAACGAAGAGCTAGTAATTGCTGAAGACACTGCGAAACTAGCAGGTCTTTAATTGATTTTCCTGACTAGCTTCACTCGAAGCTAGTCAGTTTTTCATATCAAGAAAATGGGGCTCAACTTCTATTCCTACCCCAATTTTAATATCGGTGGGAATAGCAGTTGAGCTTTTTTTATTTCCAATAGTTAAAGGTGTTCGTCAATGTCCCGTACTATTATGCTTATCCCTACAAGCGCTGGTGTTGGTCTTACTAGTGTTAGCATGGGTGTTCTTCGCGCTATGGAGCGTAAAGGCGTAAGTGTTTCTTTCTACAAGCCAATCGCTCAGCCTCGTAGCGGTGGTAACCAACCAGATCTAACGTCTACTATCATCAGCGCAAACAGCGACATTAAGATTGGTGAGCCAATCGCAATGACTAAAGCTGAAGCTTTGATCGGTAGTGAAAAAATGGACGAGCTTCTTGAGTCAGTTGTTGAGCAATACAACAAGATCAACAAAGACGCAGAAGTAACGCTAATCGAAGGTCTAGTACCTACTCGTAAGCACCCATTTGCTAACCAAGTGAACGCGGAAATCGCAAAAACACTTGGCGCGGAGATCGTATTCGTTGCGACTCCTGGTACTGACAACCCTACGCAGCTTAAAGAGCGTATCGAAGTAGCATGTTCTAACTTCGGCGGTACTAAGAACAAAAACATCAAAGGCGTAATCATCAACAAGCTTAACGCTCCTGTTGATGAAGCTGGCCGTACTCGCCCTGACCTATCTGAAATCTTTGATGATGCAGACAGCGCTCAGCAAGCGAACCTTGAAGTAATGCAAATCTTCAATTCTAGCCCTATCCGTGTTCTTGGCTGCGTGCCATGGAGCATCGACCTAATCGCAACTCGTGCGGTTGATATGGCTAAGCACCTTAACGCTGAAATCGTTAACGAAGGTGAAATCTCAACTCGTCGTATTAAGAGCATCACTTTCTGTGCACGTTCTCTACCTCACATGATTGAGCACTTCAAACCAGGTTCACTGCTAGTAACTTCTGCAGACCGTCCTGACGTTATCGTTGCTGCGGCTCTTGCTGCGAAAAACGGTGTTGAGATTGGCGCAATCCTGCTTACTGGCGGTTACGACATTCCAGAAAGCATTGCTAACCTTTGTGCACCAGCATTCGCTTCAGGTCTACCGATCTTCAAGGCTCAAGGTAACACTTGGCAGACATCTCTAAACCTACAGAGCTTCAACCTAGAAGTTCCTGCAGACGATAAAGAGCGTATCGAGTTCGTTAACGATCACGTTGCAAGCCACATTGATGGCCCTTGGATTGATTCTCTATCTGAAGGTACTCAAGGCATCCGTCGTCTAAGCCCACCAGCATTCCGTTACCAGCTAACTGAATTTGCTCGTAAAGCGGCTAAGCGCATCGTTCTTCCTGAAGGTGATGAGCCACGTACAGTTAAAGCTGCGGCTATCTGTGCTGAGCGCGGTATCGCAACGTGTGTACTTCTAGGTAACCCTGAAGAAATCCGTCGCGTTGCAGCGCAGCAAGGTGTTGAGCTTGGCGCTGGCGTTGAGATCATCGATTCTGCATCAGTTCGCGAAAACTACGTAGCTCGTCTAGTAGAACTTCGTGGCGCTAAAGGTATGACTGAAGTTGTTGCTCGTGAGAAGCTAGAAGATTCAGTATTCCTAGGTACTATGATGCTTGAAGCTGGCGAAGTTGATGGCCTAGTTTCTGGTGCTGTTCACACAACGGCGAACACAATCGTTCCTCCGTTCCAGATCATCAAGACTGCTCCTGATGCTTCTATCGTATCTTCAATCTTCTTCATGCTTCTGCCTGATCAAGTTCTTGTATACGGTGACTGTGCGATCAACCCAGATCCAACAGCTGAACAGCTTGCTGAAATCGCTATCCAATCTGCAGATTCTGCTGCGGCATTCGGTATCGACCCACGCGTTGCTATGATCTCTTACTCTACTGGTGAATCTGGTAAGGGTGCAGACGTAGATAAAGTACGTGAAGCAACGAAACTTGCTCAAGAGAAGCGTCCTGATCTAGTGATCGACGGTCCTCTACAGTACGATGCAGCAATCATGGAAAACGTAGCCGCTTCTAAAGCGCCTAACTCTCCAGTTGCAGGTAAAGCGACAGTATTCGTATTCCCAGACTTAAACACGGGTAACACGACTTACAAAGCTGTACAGCGTTCAGCAGATCTAGTATCTATCGGTCCAATGCTTCAAGGTATGCGCAAGCCAGTAAATGACTTGTCTCGTGGCGCTCTAGTAGACGATATCGTTTACACAGTAGCTCTAACGGCTATCCAAGCAGACCAAGCTGCACAAGCTGAAGAAAAAGTAATTAACTAATTTTTCTTTTGTAAAAAGCAAAAACCCTAGATGTTTATCTAGGGTTTTTTTATGTCTGGAGTAAAGGAACTACTTGGTAAGCCTAGCCTCGACCATGTGGTGATTCTAAGTCTAGCTCTGGTCCTTTGGGTACAACTTGAGTCGGATTGATACCAGTGTGGCTGTAGTAGTAGTGACGCTTGATATGATAGAAATCGGTCGTCTCTTTAATACCCTCTATTTGATAGAGCTCTTTTAGATAACCTTGGATATGTTTGTAATCCGCAATTCGTTGCTTGTTACACTTGAAGTGACCCACATACACAGCATCGAATCGAACCAAGGTCGTGAACAACCGCCAATCCGCTTCAGTAATCTGCTCTCCCGCTAAATAACGTTTCTCACTAAGATGCGCATCCACTTTATCTAACGCTTCAAATAACGCTTCATACGCCTCTTCGTAGGCTTCTTGTGTTGTCGCAAAGCCGGTTCGGTATACGCCGTTGTTGATGTTTGGGTAGATATAATCATTCCACTCATCAATCTTCTTGGACAACTCCCACGGGTAGTAATCATCGGTGTTACCCGTTAGCTCGTTAAACTCTGAGTTAAACATGCGAATGATTTCAGACGACTCGTTACTCACAATGGTGTTGGTTTTCTTATCCCACAGCACAGGTACCGTTACTCTACCCGAGTAGTCAGGCTTGGCTTGAGTGTAGATTTGGTGCATGCGGGTATGGCCAAATAGAGGTTCAGGTAACCCCATTTGCCAACCTTCACTCATCATGTCTGGGCAAACAACCGTCACGTCAATGTGATCGGTTAGGTCTTTCAGCTCACGGAAGATAAGGGTTCGGTGCGCCCAAGGGCAAGCCAATGATACGTATAAGTGATAACGGCCGCTTTCAGGCTCAAACTGCGCGCCCGGTTTGTTCTCTATCCAGTGACGAAAGCCCGCATCTTCACGAACAAACTTACCACCGCTTTCTTTGGTGTCATACCACACATCGTGCCAAACACCTTCAACTAATTTGCCCATATCCAAACCTCTGTGATGCTAACTTTTCTCTAGTATAAAAAAAGCCAACTTTTTCAAAACTAGAAGAAGTTGGCTTAGTTGTTCGAATTATTTGATGAAGCTGTTGAGCAAAATATAGGAACTAGGTCTGCAGTACAAAAAAAGCGCGACTCTAAAAACTAGTCGCGCTTAAGCCTGTCACAGGCTGAACCGTTTTAAATTGGCCCTAGACTTGTACGTGCAAGCAAGATACTGCGTGCACATCATCGCCTTGAATCGTTGGCTTAGTTTGCGCACACGCTTCTGTCGCTTGTGGACAACGAGTACGGAAAACACATCCTGATGGTGGGTTGATTGGCGATGGTAGGTCACCTTCCAGCATCTGGATAGTTTTACTACGCTCTAAGCGAGGATCTGGAATAGGAACCGCAGACATCAACGCCTTGGTGTACGGGTGCTTTGGATCAGAGAATAGTGCATCTGACTCACCCAGCTCAACCGCATTACCTAGGTACATTACCAATACACGGTCTGAGATGTGCTTAACCACTGACAAATCGTGCGCGATAAATACCAGCGAAAGACCTAGCTCTTTTTGCAGTTCTTTCAAAAGGTTAACAACTTGAGCTTGGATAGATACGTCAAGTGCCGAAACAGGTTCGTCACAAATGATCATCTTAGGTTTCAAGATAAGTGCACGTGCAATACCAATACGCTGACACTGACCACCAGAGAATTCATGTGGGTAACGGTTGATTACGTTTGGTAGTAGACCAACCTTTGCCATCATCTCTTTAACTCTGTCCTTCACTTCTTGTTTAGAAAGTTCAGGGAAGAAAGTCTCTAGAGGCTCAGCAATGATATCGCCTACTGACATACGTGGGTTAAGCGACGCTAGCGGGTCTTGGAAGATCATCTGAATCTCTTTACGAGTCTCACGACGCTTCACTTCCTGCATCTTAGTTAGGTCTTGACCTAACCACATCACTTGACCTTCAGTCGCTTCAACCAAGCCGATAATCGCACGGGCAAAAGTTGATTTACCACAACCAGACTCACCCACTACGCCTAGTGTTTCGCCTTCGTAAAGGTGAACATCAACCCCATCAACCGCTTTAAGGTTTGATGGTTTTGCCCAAGGCCAAGCAGACTTAGCTGCAATGCTAAAGTGAACTTTCAGGTCTTTAATATCTAATAGTAATTCTTTACTCATTTTGTCCAAGTCTCCCAGTCTGAAAAACAAGCACGCTGACGGTCTTTAGCAAATGGCTGCAAAATCGGTGCTTCTTGCTTACAACGGTCCATTACACGGTGACAACGGTCTTGGTAAGGACAACCTGTTGGTAGGCGAAGTAAGTTAGGTGGGTTACCTGGAATCGTCGGTAGAATTTCACCTTCGGTATCCAAACGAGGAATCGCTTTAAGCAGGCCTTCCGCGTATGGGTGGCTTGGCTCGTAGAAGATTTCATCAACCGTGCCGTACTCCATTGTACGACCCGCGTACATCACAAGTACTTTGTCACAAGAACCAGCAACAACACCCAAGTCATGGGTGATCATAATGATTGCTGTATTGAACTCATCTTTTAGTTCGTTCAGCAATTCCATGATTTGCGCTTGAATGGTTACATCCAGTGCCGTTGTTGGTTCATCAGCGATAAGCAATTTAGGACGACACAGCAGTGCCATTGCGATCATCACACGCTGACGCATACCGCCCGAAAACTCGTGCGGGTACATAGTGATACGCTTGCGTGCTTCAGGGATTTTCACCGCTTCAAGCATGCGTACTGATTCTTCAAACGCTTCTGCTTTACCCATGCCTTTATGCAGCATAAGTACTTCCATCAGCTGATCACTTACTTTCATGTAAGGGTTCAGTGAGGTCATTGGATCTTGGAAGATCATCGCGATCTGTTCAGCACGAACCTTGTTCAGTGCTTTTTCAGGCAGGTTGAGAATTTCATTGCCTTCAAACTTTGCACTGCCCGAGATGATGCCGTTCTTAGCCAGCAGCCCCATCAGTGCAAATACCGTTTGTGATTTACCTGAACCCGACTCACCAACAATACCCAGCGTTTCGCCTTGGTTAAGTGAGAAGTTCAAGTCGTTTACTGCGGTTACGATACCATCTTGTGTGGTAAATTCGACGCGCAGATCTTTGACATCTAATAAGCTCATTATTGCTTCCTTAATCTTTTATAGCTTTTAATTGCTATTTCGTTATCTGTCTTTTGGATCAAGCGCGTCGCGCAGACCATCACCTACGTAGTTAAAGCAGAACAGCGTAACTACCATGAATGCCGCAGGGAATGTCAATTGCCAGATTGCAACTTCCATTGTTTGCGAACCTTCTTGAAGCAATGCGCCCCAGCTTGTCATAGGCTCTTGAACACCAAGACCAAGGAAAGATAAGAATGATTCTGTAAGGATCATGCTTGGAATAAGCAACGTAGAGTAAACCGCTACGATACCCAGTACGTTCGGTACGATGTGACGTGTAATGATCTTCCATTTGCTTACACCACATACGTGTGCAGCTTCAATGAACTCTTTACTACGTAGGCTCAACGTTTGACCACGTACAATACGCGCCATATCTAGCCAAGCAATCGCACCAATAGCAACGAAGATTAGGACGATGTTACGACCAAAGAACGTTACCAGTACGATTACTAGGAACATGAATGGCACTGCGTACAAGATCTCTAGGATACGCATCATCACTCGGTCAGTACGACCACCGATGAAGCCAGAAGCTGCACCGTAAAGCGTACCAATCAGTACCGCTACGAATGCGCCCATCACACCAACCATCAATGAGATACGACCACCGATAAGAGTACGAACGTACAAATCACGGCCTAAGCTATCAGTACCAAACCAGTGGTCCGCGCTTGGCGCTGCATGCATTGCGTACCAGTCAGTATCATCATAAGTGTACTGAGCAAGCATCGGTAAGAAGATAACTGCCAATACCATAAGCGTAAGAATAAACAAGCTTACCATTGCCGCTTTGTTTCGCATAAAACGAATGCGGGCATCCTGCCACAAACTGCGACCTTCAATCTCTAAACTCTCAGAGAACTTTTCGATCGCTTCTAAATTTTCTTTTTTCTTCAACATAACCATGCGTCCCTGTTAGTAGCGAATTTTCGGGTCAATTAGCGCTAGCAAAATATCAACGATTGCGTTGAACAAGATGAATAGGAAACCAATCAAGATGGTTACACCCATTACTAGCGAGTAGTCACGGTTAAACGCGGCGTTAACAAACAGCTTGCCGATACCTGGTAGGCCGAAGATGGTTTCAACAACAACAGAACCTGTAATGATACCTACAAACGCAGGTCCCATATAAGAAACGACAGGCAGCAGTGCTGGCTTCAGTGCATGTTTTAGAACGATGTAACGGTAACTTAGGCCTTTTGCACGAGCAGTTCGGATAAAGTTACTGTTTAGCGTTTCAATCATGCTACCGCGAGTAATACGAGCAAATGTGGCTACGTAAAGAAGAGACATCGCGATAACTGGCAGGACGATGTACATATAAGTACCGCCGTGCCAACCACCTGCTGGGAATATGTTCCAGTGCAGAGAGAACAGGTAAATAAGCGCTGGAGCCAACACGAAGGATGGCATTACTACCCCGAGCATAGCGGTCGACATTATGGTGTAGTCAATCCAGGTGTTGTGCTTCAAGGCGGCAATCGTCCCGACCGATACTCCCATAATCAGGGTAAAGATAAAGGCAATAAAACCTACCTTCGCAGATACTGGAAGTGCGACTGCGATCAGCTCATTTACGGTGTAATCTTGATATTTGAATGATGGACCAAAGTCACCTTGAACGATGTTAGTCAAGTACGTGGTGTACTGTTCAAATACAGGTTTATCTAAGCCGTATTTAGCTTCGATGTTAGCCATAACTTCTGGCGGTAATGGGCGTTCGCTCGAAAACGGGTTACCCGGTGCAAAACGCATGAGAAAGAAAGATATAGTGATCAACACCAACATGGTTGGAATCGCTTCGAATATCCTTTTCATAATGAATTTAAGCATAAACTCACTCTTTTCAGTCTGTGACAATTAAAAATTAAATAGACACTGCGTGCGATTTCTCGCACACAGGTCTAAGTTAGTTATATTTTATTTTTATAGGAGGTTATTTTGCTTTGATATAAAGATCTTTTGAATAGATCTTATCTTCGGCGTTACCTTCTGGGTAACCACCTAGCTGAGGTGATACAAGACGTGTTGTAACGTACTGGTAGACTGGAGCAATTGGCATGTCTTTAGCTAGCAATTTTTCTGCTTCGATGTATAGCTTAGTACGCTCTTCTTCTGAAGTAGAGCTTAGTGCTTTATCGATAATCTTGTCATAGTCTGCGCTCTTATAGTGCTGACCAGCAGTTGTATTTTGACTAACCATCAATGTTAGGAATGAAGATGCTTCATTGTAGTCACCACACCAACCTGCACGAGCAACGTCAAAGTTACCAGTATCTTTACTGTCTAGATATGATTTCCACTCTTGGTTTTCGAGTTTCGCGTTAATACCAAGCTCTTTCTTCCACATTGATGCGATTGCTACAGCAAGCTTCTTGTGGTTTTCAGACGTGTTGTAAAGCAGGTTAAATTCAAGTGGGTTGCTCTTCGTGTAGCCCGCTTCTTCAAGAAGACGCTTCGCTTCAGCAATACGCTCTTTTTGAGAAAGTTGACCATACTCTGGAGTTACCGGGTCAAAACCAGCAGTAATTTCAGGAGTCAAGAAGTAAGCTGGTTTTTGACCTTGACCAAGAATCGCTTTCGTCACGATGTCACGATCCATCGCATAAGACATTGCTTTACGAACACGTACGTCGTCGAAAGGTGCTTTCTGTGCATTAAATTGGTAGTAATAAGTACACAGGTTACCCTTAATGTTTACATCTTCTGGGTATTCTTTCTGTAAGCGACGGAAGTGCTCGTTAGGAACTTCATATGTGAAATCTAGTTCGCCAGAGAGGAAGCGGTTCATTTCCGCTACTTGGTTTTCGATTGGTAAGAATGTTACTTTGTTAAGAACTGTATGTTCGTTATCCCAATAATTTTCGTTGCGTACTAGTTCAAGACGCTCGTTAACTACCCATTGATTTGGAACAAATGCACCATTACCAACAAAGTTTTCAGGCTTAGTCCACTGGTCACCGAATTTTTCAACAGTTGCTTTATGTACTGGCTTCACTGTTGTGTGACCCATCATCATTACGAAATATGGGACAGCTGTATCTAAAGTCACTTCTAACGTGTAGTCATCTAAAGCTTTAACGCCTAGTTCACTCTTGTCTTTCTTACCCGCAACGATGTCTTTCGCATTCGCCATCTTGGTATATTCCATGTACCAAGCGTATGGAGAAGCAGTTAAAGGATCAACCGCACGTTGGAAGCTGTAAACGAAGTCATTTGCCGTTACAGGATCGCCGTTAGACCATTTTGCGTCTTTACGTAGGTGGAAAGTGAATGTTTTGTTGTCTGTCGTTTCCCAGCTTTCAGCTACTCCTGGGATAGTATTGCCGTCGCCATCTTGGTTCACTAAACCTTCTAGAAGGTCACGAATTACGTGAGATTCTGGTACACCTTGAGATTTGTGAGGGTCGAGTGTTGCTACTTCAGTACCATTACCGCGAACCAGTTCCTGAACTTTTGCTAGTTCAGTGCCTGCTGGAACTTCAGCAGCGATAGAAAGAGTAGAAGTGGCAGCCACTGCCAAACCAGCACCTAGAAGAAGGGCCTGAGTGATTTTATTCTTGTACATTTAATAAACTCCAAGTTTTCCGTATTGCATCCATGACTTCTTTGCTTGGTTCACTGAACGGCAGTGATTTAGATTTATTTAGCTCAAATTTTAAGCATAAAAATCTAAAACCTTACAAAGATTGAGGCACACACTATCAACCATTGAAGTAATTTGCCATAAACAAGTCGCAAAAAATCGGATAATTCTCCGAATTACTCAAGGTAACAGTGTAAATCTCTAATAAAAACCTAATGAATAGTGAGTTACACATAGGGATTAATTAAAAAACAGCCTTTAGTGTTGATGTATCTGTATTGATACTTTTTTTAGCATCTTATGCTAGAACACGGTCAGCAAATTAACATTAATGCCACATGAAATCTAATTGCACATCACATATCCCCTAAATAGACTCCACTATTTGTGAGGATTATCACTTTATACAAAACAGCATAATGCACTGCACCAAAACAGATTTAGAAATGCACCAAGACAGGCAAAATCACGTACCGAATTTATATGCAACTTGAATGATTAACCATTTATTAATACACCACTTATTTATAAATAGCTTTGTAGCACGTACAAAAAAACCGACTTTAATAGTCGGCTTTTAATATTCGTTCTGAAGGTGAGTAACCTTGGGTGATTATTTTTCCCAACGCTCTGCAGCTTTCGCGTCTGAGTCTCGAGAGTCAACCCAACGAGTTGCTTCAGTGGTGCGTTCCTTCTTCCAAAACGGCGCTTTGGTTTTTAGGAAATCCATCACAAACTCACAGGCTTCAAAGGCCGCACCGCGGTGTGCACTGGATACACCAACGTAAACAATCTGGTCACCGATATCTAGGTCACCAACACGATGGATAACTCGCATCTTTTGGATTGGCCAGCGTGCCTCAGCTTGATCACAGATCTCGCTCAGTGATTTTTCTGTCATACCCGGATAGTGCTCCAGAGACAAACCAATCACATTGTCGCCAAGGTTCATGTCGCGAACTTTACCAACGAACGTCACAATCGCTCCGGCAGCTGTACCTTGAGCCAAGTAGTCGTATTCGTCGCCTACCGAGAAGTCCTCAGCTGTCACTAATACTCTTGGATCCATGCTTAGCCTCCAGTCACTGGTGGGAAGAAAGCCACTTCGTCGCCGTCTTTCACTTCAGCTGTCAGAGGTACGATTGATTGGTTAAGTGCAGCCAGAAGCTTCCCCTCTTCCAATGCGATATCCCATTTGCCTTCTTGTGTCACAAGATGACTACGAATCGCTTCAATCGTCTTAAATTGTGCATCAACTTCAACGCTGTCCACACCAACAAGTTCACGAGTTTGAGCAAAGAAAAGTACTGTAATCATGACTCCACCTTAAAGTGACCAGATTTACCACCTGTCTTCTCTAGCAGGCGCACGTTTTCGATAACAATGTCTTTCTGAACAGCTTTACACATATCGTAAATCGTTAACGCAGCCACAGAAGCAGCCGTTAGCGCTTCCATCTCTACGCCCGTCTTACCCGCAAGCTTACAAACAGATTCGATGCGAACCTTGTTTTCAGACTCAATAGCTTCAAGCTGCACTTCTACTTTAGTTAATAGCAGAGGGTGACACAGGGGAATCAGATCCCACGTCTTCTTCGCCGCTTGAATACCCGCAATACGTGCCGTTGCGAAAACATCACCTTTATGGTGGCTACCAGAGACAATCAGCTCTAGCGTTTCTGCCGACATTTGAACGAAGGCTTCCGCTCTCGCTTCACGTACTGTTTCCGCTTTAGCCGATACATCGACCATGTTTGCTTCGCCAGACGCGTTAATGTGTGTAAATTGGCTCATACTCAAACCGCCTTATACAGAAAGGTGTGGCATGAAGTTACAAGGACGGTGGCTAGCATCCATCTGTTGCTTGATGATCTTAGTCCAACCGGTGCGGCAAGCGCCTGTAGAACCTGGCATCGCAAAGATAACCGTGTGGTTAGCAAAACCCGCAATCGCACGAGATTGAATTGTCGAAGTACCGATCTCTTCGTAAGATACTTGACGGAATAGCTCACCAAAGCCTTCTACTTCTTTGTCGAACAGTGGCTTAAGCGCTTCAGGCGTGCTGTCACGAGAAGTGAAACCAGTACCACCCGTGATCATGATAGCTTGTACGCTTTCATCAGCGATCCATTTAGATACGATCGCACGGATCTTGTACATGTCATCAATAACGATTTGCTTATCAACCACGTTGTGACCCGCTTCTTTAGCATGCTCTGCTAGGTAACCGCCTGAAGTGTCGTTTTCTTCTGTACGAGTATCTGAAACCGTTAGTACTGCGATGTTTGCTGCTTGGAATTTGCTTTCTGCGTGACCCATTTGTTCACCTATATAAATTTTTCATTAGACTGATTCGCCCAGCCTGAAGAAGCTGAGCGATAAAATGCTTTAGTGTGTGTAGCGGGTTAACCGCCGATTGACGCCAAGTTTGGAGTCATGCCGCTGTTGCCATCGTGTAAGAAGTGGCTAACGGACTTGGTTTGAAGCTGAGCCTGAATTCGATCAATGAGTTCTTGCTCTTGTTGATCTTCTTGAATCAGATCTCTCAGTTCAACACCATGGTCGCCAAACAGACATAAGTGAAGTTTACCGGTCGCAGAAACGCGCAGTCGGTTACAACTCTCACAAAAGTCTTTCTCGTAAGGCATGATCAAACCGATTTCACCCTTGTAGTCTGGGTGGACAAACACTTGCGCCGGGCCATCGTTAACGGCTTTGACTTTTAACAGCCAACCATTAGCAATAAGCTGGTTGCGAATCGCAACGCCAGACACATGATGTTTATCGAACAACTCGTCCATCTCGCCGGTTTTCATCAGCTCGATAAAACGTAATTGAATAGGTTTGTCTTTGATCCAATTAAGGAAGGCTGGTAATTCCTGACTATTGAGGTCTTTCATTAATACGACGTTGACTTTGACTTGTTCAAAGCCAACCTCAAACGCTTTATCAATGCCTCGCATAACCTCAGTAAACTTATTCTCACCAGTGATCTGATGGAACATGCGCGAATCTAAACTATCCACGCTCACGTTTATATGGGTTAAACCAGCATCACGCCATTGCCCTACTTGTTTCTCCATGCGGTAGCCATTCGTTGTGGTGGCTACTTTTTCGATGCCTGGAGTAGAAGCAACGGTATGTATGATTTCAGGAAAGTCTTTACGCAGACTCGGCTCTCCGCCTGTAATGCGGATCTTTGAGGTACCACAATCTGCAAACGCTTTAACAACGCGTTTGATCTCGGGAACACTTAAAAAAGACGAGTTTTTTTGCCCTGACGGTTTGTAACCATCTGGTAAGCAGTAAGTACATTTAAAGTTACAGACGTCTGTAACCGACAAGCGCAAGTAATAAAACTTGCGATGGAATCTATCTTCGAATTGTTGCGCCACGGAACACCTTTCCAAACACGGGAGGCATAATCATTTCCAATTAAGCCCTTGTGACAACATGTCACTGGCTCTTGATGCGTATCGGTACAGCAAATACCACTGTGCGACTTAGCATGCGAGAGCTCGGAGTTATGGCAACTGAGCGTTATATTCACACGCGCAGTAGCTGAGTAATAAAATACTTAATATTTGTACGTGAATCTAGCTCTGATGGTAAAAAACGGGTCACATCGGCAAAAAAAACGTATCAAACGCTCAAAATAACTCTTGTTGAGTATATAGCGAGAAGCATTTAACCTAAATTATAGTTGGTAATAACCTAACAAGAACAATAAATGAATATTTACTCTTCAAAGAAAGTCGTAGCAATCGGCGGTGGCCATGGCTTAGGTCGCATGTTAGCTGCATTAAAAGACTTTGGTAACAACGCAACTGGCATTGTTGCAACGACAGATAACGGCGGTTCCACCGGACGTATTAGAGATTGCCAAGGTGGCATCGCATGGGGAGATACACGCAACTGTATCAACCAATTAATCACAGAGCCTTCAATCAGTTCGATGATGTTCGAATACCGCTTTCGTGGTCAAGGTGAGCTAGACGGTCATAACTTGGGTAACCTAATGCTGACGGCGTTAGACAACCTTTCCGTTCGCCCATTGGAAGCAATTAACCTGATTCGAAATATGCTCAAGGTCGATGTCAATATCGTGCCGATGACTGAGCATCCTTCAGACCTCACGGCTCTATCAATAGACGGCCGCTGGGTTACCGGCGAAACCAACGTTGATGACATGACGGAAAAGCTGCGCATGATGGACTTGTCTCCAGAAGTGCCAGCAACCAAAGAAGCCGTTGCTGCCGTTGAGCAAGCAGACTGCATTGTCCTTGGCCCTGGAAGCTTTTTAACCAGTGTGATGCCCCCTCTTCTCCTTCCAGAGATTGGCAAAGCAATCTCTGAGAACACCAAGGCAAAAGTTATCTTCGTTGAAAACCTTTCACCAGAGCACGGTCCCGCAGGGAAAATGACGCTTCAAGAGCAATTGGAGTGGTGTGAACGTACCTGTAAGGCAAGGAAAATAGACATCGTGTTAGGCAATGAACCTCACCCGGAACTAGAAGTGCAATGGAATTGTGTGACCACAGATCTTGCATCGGCAAACCGAGATTGGCGACACGACCGTGTGAAGCTTCAACAAGCCATTGAAGCCCAGTTGGCGTAGCCATAGGTTCAAGCGACAAACAACAAAAAAGGAGCATGCTGCTCCTTTTTTAATCTCAGTAATAACTCGCTGTTTTAAAGGTCCGTCATCAACTGCTGATATTCAGTGTACGTCGATAACAGGAGGTCTTGCATATCTTGAAAATCAATCTCGGTTACAGGCAACGCTTGCTTCACTTTTGCGTCTAAGCTAATCGCAAAACTACACAAAGAATCCGCACCAAAGCTTGCTGCGCTGCTCTTAAGCGCATGACTGATATCAGCCAAGTACTTAGAGGTATCCGACTCTTTATTTATCTCTAGGTGTTCGTAGTAGCCTTTCAACTCACCTAAAAAGATTTCCAGTAAAACCGGGACATTCTCTTGGCCTATTTCGCCGGCAAGCTCATCAACTTTTTGCTGATTTAATACTTTCGTCATTATTATTTTCTTATTGTTTGTTGATTACTGCTTCGCATTCCACGTTTGCAACTTACGGTATATCGTCGATGGACTGACATCTAAGAAACCTGCCGCACGAGGGATGTTGCCATCACACGCTTTAATGGCCTGCTCGATAGCCGTTTTCTCAGTGATCCACAATGGGAAAATATCTTTTACCGTGATGTCTTCATTCTGCTTCTCTTTCAATCGCAGACTGTTTTCAATCGGTTGGTTCAACGGTGGTGGAAGCATGTTGAGAGTAATCTCTTTGCCGTTATTCAAAACCACTACGTTCCGCAACACGTTTTGTAGCTGACGAACGTTACCCGGCCACTCATATTGATTAAAGCGATCAAGTACTTCCTGAGCAAAACGTACAAACGCCTTCCCCTCCTCGACCGACATATAGCCTAGCAGAGAATACGCGATCTCGATGACATCTTCACCACGCTCACGCAATGGCGGCAAGTGCAATGGAATCACGTATAAACGATAGTATAAATCTTCTCTAAAGCGACCTTCTTGTACTTCTTTCCAAGGGTCACGGTTGGTCGCACACACAAAACGAACGTCGACACTCTTCATCTTCGAAGAGCCGACTTTTTGGAAAGTACCGGTTTGGATAAAGCGCAGCAGCTTGGTTTGCAGCTCTAAGTCCATTTCGCACAGTTCATCAAGGAACAGTGTTCCACCATCAGCAAGCTCAGCAGCACCTTGGCGATCGGTCGCCGCACCGGTAAAGGCACCTTTAACGTGGCCAAACAGCTCACTTTCAATCAGGTCTTTAGGGATAGCGGCACAGTTAATCGCGATGAACGGCTTATCGCCACGCTTACTCGCCGCATGAATGGCTTCTGCACATACCTCTTTACCGGTACCACTTTCACCAGTAATGAAAATGCTCGCCTTACTCGATGCAGCAGAATCGATAGTTCGGTAAACCTGCTGCATGGTTTGGCTGCTGCCGATAAAACCTTGGTAGTTCTGGTTTCCCGGGTGTTCCGAGCTATTTTTAAGTTTGGTGGCTTTGCGGATCGCATTATTCACCGTAATACGGAGTCGGTCGGCTTCACACGGTTTGATAAGGAAATCTTGAGAGCCATGACGCATCGCTTCTACAGCGGTATCGATAGAGCCGTGAGCCGTCATGAAGATAACTGGAACTTCAGGGTATTTTTGTTTTACAGCAAATAGTACGTCCATACCCGTCATATCAGGCAGACGTAGATCTAATAAAATAAGGTCTGGGATTCGATGATTCAAACTCTCGATTGCATCGCGGCCAGTGCCGACAATGTTGATATCAATTTCGAGCGGTGTAAGATACGAGCGATATAAAGCTGCTACCGAAGCGGTATCCTCTACCATCAACAAATACTTCGATTTGTTATCTAGCGTTTTTGATTGCATATCCTAGCCATTTATAATTTGCATTTCTTATTATAGTCGCATTCCGCTTTGCATTATGCAAATTAGCCACAGTATTTGTAGTGTGTTTTTTTACTTGCTTCAAACAATCAATGTTTTATCTATCTGGCACGAACGATGCAACGGTATAAATGACCTTCGGGTCACCTAGCCAACTGACGTTGTTAGTGGACCGATTGTTCACAAACGTAAGCCAGTAGAACATTTACTACTGGCTGTTTTTTTGTCTGAAACACTCTCAATTCTTGTGTTGAGGGGGATCAATTCTCGAGCGAAAAGTGAGATTAGCTGTTGGTAATAAACTGCTTTCTTAACTGCTCAATTTCATCACGCTTCTGTGCGGCCAATTCAAATTCCAGATTCTGAGCATGCTGATACATCGCAGATTCTAGCTTGCTGATCTCTTTATCAAGCTGTTGCGGCGTAAGTACTGCATAACTTTCAGAAGGCTCTGCCACCTTAGATAGTGGAACTTGTTTCGATTGGCGCTGCTGCTTCGACTTGGTTAGATCACCCAGTTCCATAATGTCTTTGATATTGCGTTTCAACGCTTGCGGAGTGATGCCTTGCTCTTCGTTGTAGGCTTGCTGTTTCTCGCGACGACGATCGGTTTCATCAATCGCTTTTCTCATCGACTTAGTAATCGAATCACCATAAAGGATTGCTCGACCTTCCAAGTTACGAGCAGCACGACCAATGGTTTGAATCAGAGAACGCTCAGAACGCAAGAAGCCCTCTTTATCTGCATCAAGAATCGCCACCAGCGACACTTCAGGCATATCCAAACCTTCACGAAGTAAGTTAATGCCCACTAACACATCGAACTTGCCCAAACGTAGGTCTCGGATGATCTCTACACGCTCAACGGTATCGATATCCGAGTGCAAGTAACGCACTTTAACGCCGTGCTCACTTAGGTATTCGGTTAAGTCTTCTGCCATTCTTTTGGTCAACGTGGTAACCAAAACACGCTCTTCTTTCACTGAACGGATTCTGATTTCAGACAGCAAGTCATCCACCTGCGTCGCGACAGGTCTTACTTCGATGATTGGGTCTAACAGACCAGTAGGACGTACCACTTGATCAGCAATCTCGCCATCTGATTTTTCAATCTCGTAATTACCTGGTGTTGCCGACACAAAAATCGTTTGTGGGGCTATAGACTCAAATTCTTCAAACTTCATTGGACGGTTATCCAATGCAGAAGGCAGTCTAAAACCAAACTCGACCAAGGTTTCTTTACGAGAACGGTCACCTTTATACATCGCACCAATTTGCGGCACAGTCACGTGTGACTCATCGATGATCAGCAAACCATCATCAGGCAGGTAGTCAAATAACGTTGGCGGCGCTTCCCCTTCCGCACGGCCGCTCAAGTATCGTGAATAGTTTTCGATACCGGAACAGAAACCCAACTCCGTCATCATCTCGATATCAAACTGAGTTCTTTGAGAAATACGCTGTTCTTCGAGAAGCTTGTTGTTGTCTTTTAAATATTGAGCCCTATCGCGCAACTCATCCTTAATCTTCTCAATCGCCTCAAGGATCTTCTCTCTTGGGGTTACATAGTGAGTTTTTGGATAAACTGTAAAACGCGGTAAGTCTCTTTGTTTCACCGCACCAGTCAGAGGATCAAAAATACTAATGCAGTCCACTTCGTCATCGAACATCTCAATTCGAACCGCATCTTGGTCAGATTCAGCCGGAAAGATATCAATCACCTCACCACGAACACGGAACTGACCACGTTCAAAGGCGACATCGTTTCTTGAATATTGCAGCTCAGCCAATCGACGCAGGATGTCTCGCTGATCCATCACCTCGCCACGACTCAAATGAAGCATCATCTTCAAATAAGACTTAGGATCACCCAGACCGTAGATAGCCGACACAGAAGCCACAATGATGGCGTCTTTTCGTTCTAATAAGGCTTTGGTTGCCGAAAGCCTCATTTGTTCGATATGAGCGTTCACAGACGCATCTTTCTCGATGAACGTGTCCGTGGTTGGAACGTAGGCTTCAGGTTGGTAGTAATCGTAGTAAGAAACGAAATACTCAACGGCATTGTTTGGAAAGAAAGATTTCATCTCACCGTAAAGTTGAGCCGCCAATGTCTTGTTAGGCGCTAACAGAATCGCAGGTCTTTGAGATTGGGAAATGACGTTGGCAAGGGTAAAGGTTTTACCTGAGCCCGTTACCCCTAGTAGAGTTTGATGTGCCAAACCAGAATCTAATCCGTCTAGTAATTTGGTTATCGCTGTCGGCTGATCACCGGACGGGCTGTAGTCCGATACCAAGTCAAAGAGTTTACTCATAGGTCGCCATTTCCATACTGTTTTTTTAATCAGGTCATTGTCACTCTAGGAGGAGTGTAGTTGCAACTATTATCTAGAGAAATACATCTTAAGATCAGAGATCAGTTATAGCTTTTATTTTTAGAACTTGGTATTATCCGTGCCCTGCAAAGTTTCCCCAGCTAAATTACTCGAATTTTAATCCACTACTTTTCCCCAAAAAACCTAAAAATACCGCTTGTTTTACTGTTCGTTTTATAATCTACAAAAGTTATACAATTGCGACATTTTGCTATAAATCTTTTAAATACATTACGTTAGATAAGGTTTTTACATTTTTCGATTTATCCCGATTATTGTTGTTAAAGTTTCACACACACACTTATCCACAATTTTGGTGGATAACTAAAGCAAAGCTAAATCCTATAAGGCGTTCAAGAAAGTAAAGTTTTTTATCTTACTTTTTTCTGATATTTTTTATTGACAGAAATCCGGACAATTATTAGAATTCGCGTCGCTAACAAGCAATTCCCCTTTAGTTCAGTTGGTAGAACGGCGGACTGTTAATCCGTATGTCGCAAGTTCAAGTCTTGCAAGGGGAGCCAAATTCAGAAAAAAGCTCAATCGAAAGATTGGGCTTTTTTCGTATATAATATAACTGCGACTAACTTGTTCCAAGTTAATGTCACAAACCTAGCCGCCCGCGTTCAAGTCTCGACAAG
Source organism: Vibrio sp. 10N.261.52.C11 (assembly GCF_041471405.1). Taxonomy (NCBI): domain Bacteria; kingdom Pseudomonadati; phylum Pseudomonadota; class Gammaproteobacteria; order Vibrionales; family Vibrionaceae; genus Vibrio; species Vibrio sp. 10N.261.52.C11. Next base: position 34,503 of record NZ_JBFROI010000045.1, on the reverse strand, counting down.
GGGGCCAAATTTAAAGAAGCCGCATCACTCGATGCGGCTTTTTGCGTTTTAGTGCTTTGGGCTCGTATTTTACTCGCCTCTTTCACTCCTCTTTTTGATAGTTCTGAGCACAAAAAGCCACAAATATGACCCTATTCGTAGGAAGCAAATCGAGTTCAATTCAAGAATGATCTTATGAAAGATCCAATTCAACTACTCCTACAAACTTGTCTCACGAAGTAAAAATTGGCCGTCTATACTTACGGTAACTTTAATAATCAATCGATTACCTGATGTTTTTTTCACCAAGTGTCTAAATCCCTAGTGATCCTTGGTTGTTATTAGGTGAGCAAAGCAGGATAATATCGGGATCGGAATCTCAAGAATTAATCCATTATGACCGAATACCTTTTGTTGTTGGTTGGCACAGTGCTGGTCAATAACTTTGTGCTAGTGAAGTTTTTAGGACTATGTCCATTTATGGGAGTCTCCAAGAAACTGGAGACTGCGATTGGCATGGGCCTCGCGACGACTTTCGTTCTAACGTTAGCGTCGGTCTCTGCATACCTAGTAGAAACCTACATCCTTACCCCTCTGGGTATTGAATACCTGCGTACCATGAGCTTCATCTTGGTTATCGCGGTGGTTGTTCAATTTACGGAAATGGTCGTTCACAAAACCAGCCCGACTCTTTATCGCCTGCTGGGTATCTTTCTGCCTCTTATCACCACCAACTGTGCGGTATTAGGTGTGGCACTTCTGAACATCAATGAAAACCACAACTTCATTCAGTCGATCATCTATGGTTTCGGCGCAGCGGTGGGTTTCTCTCTTGTATTGATCTTATTTGCTGCAATGCGTGAACGTATTGCGGTTGCTGATGTTCCAATGCCATTCAAAGGCGCATCGATTGCGATGATCACAGCAGGCCTAATGTCTCTGGCATTCATGGGCTTTACTGGGTTGGTGAAATAAACATGAGTACCATTTTAATTGCGATCATTGCGCTAGCCGTTTTAGCCGCTGTTTTTGGCGCTATTTTGGGCTTTGCTTCTATCCGTTTTAAAGTTGAAGCTGATCCTATCGTCGATCAAATCGACACCATTTTACCGCAAACTCAATGTGGCCAGTGTGGCTACCCTGGCTGTCGCCCATACGCAGAGGCGATCGCTAACGGAGACAAGATCAACAAATGTCCTCCGGGCGGCCAAGCAACCATTGAGAAGCTAGCAGATTTAATGGGCGTAGAAGTTGAAGACTCCGCTCATGACTTAGATAACAAAGTAAAAACCGTTGCCTTCATTCACGAAGATATGTGTATCGGCTGTACCAAGTGTATTCAAGCCTGCCCTGTTGACGCCATTGTTGGTGGCACCAAGGCACTGCACACAGTAATTAAAGATGAATGTACAGGTTGTGATCTATGTGTCGCACCGTGCCCTACTGACTGTATTGAAATGATTCCAGTGGCAACAACGACTGAAAATTGGAAATGGCAGATGAACATCATCCCTGTTACTGATATCACTAACCAAGCGACTGATGCGACTGCGTCAGAGCCTAAAGCATAGGGTTAGTATGATCTCTTTAATTGAACAAATTCGCACGGGCTCTATTTGGAACTTCCCTGGTGGCGTGCACCCTGCTGAAAACAAGAAACAGTCGAATACTACTGATATCGTCCATGCAAGGCTTCCAGAAGAAATCGTTCTTCCTGTGAAACAGCACATCGGTAAGCCGGGGAACCTATTGGTTGCTGCTGGCGACACTGTGTTAAAAGGTCAGCAACTTACGGCCTTAGACACAGGTTTTACTTTGCCAGTACACGCACCAACATCGGGTGTGATTACCGCTATCGAACCGCGAACTACCGCTCACCCTTCAGGCTTGAGCGAAATATGCGTGGTTATTAAACCTGATGGCCTAGACACTTGGATTGAAAAAAATCCAGTTGAAGATTTTTCGACAAAGACTTCTGACGAACTGCTTGATGTGATTCGCCAAGCTGGTATTTCAGGCATGGGCGGCGCAGGTTTCCCTACGGCTAAGAAGCTTCAATCAGGCTTAGGTCGTACCGACATTTTGATCGTCAACGCTGCGGAATGTGAACCTTACATCACCTCTGATGACAAGTTGCTTCAAGAACATGCCGACGAAGTATTAAACGGCATCGAAGTGGTTGAACACATTCTTCAACCAAAGCTGACGGTTATCGGCATTGAAGACAACAAACCAGATGCGATAAAAGCACTTGAGATTGCAGCGAAAGACAAAGATATCGTCATTCGCGTTATCCCAACCAAATACCCTTCTGGTGGTGAGAAGCAACTTATCAAGATCCTCACCAACAAAGAGGTTCCAGCTGGCGGCATTCCTGCAGACATTGGTGTTTTGGTTCAGAACGTCGGCTCTCTTTACTCGATTAAGCGAGCGGTAATTGACGGCGAACCTGTGGTTAACCGCGTTGTGACATTAACCGGTAAAACCTTTAAGCAACCTCGTAACGTTTGGGCGCTATTAGGCACACCAGTACATGAGTTACTTGAAGAGTTTGGCTACAAAGCAGATAAAAAACTGCCGCGTTTAATTTTGGGCGGCCCGATGATGGGCTTTACCTTGCCGCATGCCAATGTGCCAATCACCAAAACGTCGAACTGTATTTTGGCGCCAACGCGTCGTGAGATCTCACCAAGCACTTACGAGATGGAATGTATCCGTTGCAGCGCATGTGCTGAAGCTTGCCCTGCGTCTCTACTTCCTCAACAACTGCAATGGCACGCCAAAGCCAACGAGTTGGATAAGTGTGAAGAGCTGAATATTAAAGACTGTATTGAATGTGGTGCATGTGCATTTGTCTGCCCAAGCGAAATCCCTCTTGTTCAGTACTATCGCCAAGCAAAAGCTGAAATCAAAACTCGAAAAGATGAAGCCGCTGCTGCAGAACGCGCCAAGATTCGTTTTGAAGAGAAGAACGCTCGTATGGAGCGTGATAAAGCCGAACGTGAAAACCGCTTTAAAAAAGCCGCAGATAACCGCCGTAAAGATATGAAAACATCCGGCGGTGATGATGCTATTGCTGCTGCGATTGCTCGTGTTAAAGCACAAAAAGCCGCTGCGGATCAGGCTCCGAATGAAGAACCAGCAGTGAAACCTGCGGTTGCTGCCGCTATTGCGAAGGCAAAAGCGAAACAAGCTGCAGCTCAAAAAGCGGAAGGCGCTGAACCAGACAACTCTGAAATGTCTAAACTGCGTGAAGAGCGCAAGCGTCAAGCGAGAGAGCGCAAGGCACAACAAGCAGCAGCCGATACTCCTGCAGAAAGCTCAGGCGATACGAAGAAAGACGCCGTTGCTGCTGCGATTGCTCGCGCTAAAGCGAAGAAAGCACAGCAAGCGGAATCTGCTTCGGATGCTCCTGTTGAAAGCTCTGGCGATGCTAAGAAAGATGCTGTCGCTGCGGCCATTGCTCGTGCTAAAGCCAAGAAAGCTCAACAAGCTGAATCTGCTGCTGAAGCTCCTGCTGAAAAATCCGGCGATGCCAAGAAAGATGCTGTTACTGCCGCTATCGCTCGTGCTAAAGCCAAAAAAGCCCAGCAAGCGAAGCAAGCAGAAACATCTGAACCAGTGGTTGAAGTTGAAACCGAGACTCAATCGGAGCAAGTCGACCCTAAGAAAGCTGCTGTTGCTGCGGCCATCGCTCGCGCTAAGGCTAAGAAAGCACAGCAAGCGACACAAGAAACAACCGAAGCTCCTGAACCTGCAGTTGAAACTGAAGCTGGAAGTTCTGGCGATGCTAAGAAAGACGCCGTTGCTGCCGCTATAGCCCGTGCTAAAGCAAAAAAAGCACAACAAGCTAAGCAAGCAGAAACATCTGAACCAGTAGTTGAAGTAGAAACTGATACTCAATCTGAACAGGTCGATCCGAAGAAAGCTGCTGTTGCTGCAGCTATCGCTCGTGCTAAAGCGAAAAAAGCCCAGCAAGAGCTAGATAAAAAGAACAATGAGGAGAAAGAGTAGTGGCCTTCTTTATCGCCAGCTCACCGCACGCGCATAGCCGTAGAAGCACCCCAGATCTAATGAAATGGGTGGCTATTTGTGCATTGCCAGGTCTACTAGCTCAAACCTACTTCTTTGGATGGGGTACCCTCATCCAGTTAGTATTTGCTATTGCACTTGCTGTTACCTTTGAAGCAGCCGTCATGCTATTGAGAAAACGCCCGCCAGTAATGGCACTGCGTGATTACAGTGCTGTTGTAACCGCTTGGCTACTGAGTGTCGCGATTCCCCCACACTCTCCGTGGTGGATCCTCGTCATTGGTATGTTCTTCGCTATTATTATCGCGAAACACTTATACGGCGGCCTAGGGCAGAACCCATTTAACCCTGCGATGGTCGCTTACGTTGTTTTGCTGATTTCATTCCCAGTTCAAATGACCAGTTGGAATGCTCCCGCGAGCCTGACAGCAGAAGCAACAAGCTTTATTGACTCATTCTTGATGATCTTTACTGGCTTCAATAACGAAGGTTTGTCTCTGCAACAAGCACGCCTTGGCATTGATGGCACCACAATGGCGACGCCGCTTGATGCATTCAAAACGGCATTAACGGCAGGCAATACTGCCTCAGAAGCACTATCTCAACCTCAATTTAGTTGGTTAGCTGGCGTAGGCTGGGAGTGGGTAAACCTTGCTTACCTAATCGGCGGTTTAGTGCTGATTAAGCAACGTGTTATTCAATGGTATATCCCTGTGGCTTTCATCGGCAGTCTTACTCTGTTTAGCTTAGTGTTCTTAGTGCTCACTCCTGGTGAAACCGCTTCTCCAACCATTCACCTTCTGTCTGGCGCGACTATGCTTGGTGCATTCTTTATTGCAACCGACCCAGTTTCAGCATCCACGACAGTCAAAGGTCGCTTAGTGTTTGGCGCTCTGATCGGCGGTTTAGTCTTTATCATCCGCAGTTGGGGTGGTTTCCCTGATGGCGTGGCGTTTGCTGTATTGTTAGCCAACATGTGTGTTCCACTGATTGACTACTACACCAAACCTCGCACATACGGTCACTAAGGGAGCGGATACCATGCTAAATGCAATTAAGAAAAACGGCCTTGTACTCGCGATTTTTGCGTGTGCTTCGACGGGTTTGGTCGCGGTAACTCACTACCTGACCAAAGATCAGATCAAACAACAAGAACAGGCTCAGTTACTGTCTGTTCTTAACCAAGTGATCCCACACGATCAGCACGACAACGAGCTGTTTTCGTCTTGTACTTTGGTTCAAGCAGAAGAGCTTGGTACTGAGCAAGCGATGCCGGCTTACATTGCTAAGCTTAATGGTGAGCCAAGCGCGATTGCGATCGAAGCGATTGCACCAGACGGCTACAATGGCGCGATTAAAGTCATTGTTGGAATGAAAACTGACGGTACTATTTTAGGTACTCGCGTGCTTTCTCACCAAGAGACTCCGGGCTTGGGTGATAAGATTGATCTGCGTGTGAGTGATTGGATTCTTTCGTTTGCAGGTAAGCAAGTGACGGATTCTAATCTAGACCGTTGGAAGGTTCGTAAAGACGGTGGTGATTTTGACCAGTTTACTGGCGCTACTATCACGCCAAGAGCAGTCGTGAAGTCAGTCAAACAAGCGGTCCAGTACGTTAACCAAAACAACCAAGCATTGCTTGCTCAACCTCTAAATTGTGGTGGTGAATAATGAGTGACCATAAAACATTGATCAAAAATGGCATGTGGGCCAATAACCCTGCCCTAGTGCAACTTCTTGGGTTATGTCCGCTGCTGGCTGTATCGTCAACAGTCACTAACGCACTTGGGCTAGGCATTGCTACCTTGCTTGTACTGGTCGGCTCAAACGTTTCTGTTTCTTTGGTTCGTAATCATGTGCCAAAAGAAGTACGTATCCCAGTATTCGTAATGATCATTGCCTCGCTAGTAACCTGTGTTCAATTGCTGATGAACGCTTACGCCTATGGGCTTTACCTCTCTTTGGGTATCTTCATCCCGCTGATCGTAACCAACTGCATCATCATTGGTCGTGCGGAAGCCTTCGCTTCAAAAAATGAAGTGCTACCAGCGGCTCAAGATGGTTTCTGGATGGGTCTAGGCATGACATCAGTATTGGTCGTGTTAGGTGCGATGCGTGAAATTATTGGTAACGGGACCCTATTTGATGGCGCAGACCTGCTGCTTGGTGACTGGGCTTCGGTGTTACGAATCCAGATATTCCAATTTGATAACAGCTTCTTGTTAGCCCTGCTTCCACCGGGTGCCTTCATTGGTGTTGGTTTCTTAATTGCTTTGAAAAATATCATCGATAACCAAGCAAAATCTAGACAACCAAAACAAGAAAAACCAGTCATTGAACGCGCTCGCGTTACCAATGCCTAATAAGTTAAATTAGCTTAAACCTCGCTGAGTTAGCTCAACCACTCAGCGGGGGAAATCAGATCTAAACAGTACATATAATAATGACGCTCATAAGAGCGCGTAACCGATGATAAAGCAGAAGCAATCCAAGCTTCATGCCCTAACTATTTGAAAGTAATGTCGCTATGAACAATGTAAAACGAGTAGAAATACTTGAGCGTTTAAGAGAAAACAATCCAAAGCCAGAGACTGAGCTTAACTGGAACAGCCCATTCGAGCTGCTGATTGCCGTTCTATTGTCTGCACAAGCAACCGATGTCAGCGTGAACAAGGCGACGGATAAGCTGTACCCTTTAGCCAACACTCCGCAAGCAATTTTCGACCTAGGTGTTGATGGCTTAAAAGAGTATATCAAGACCATCGGCCTATTTAACTCAAAAGCAGAAAACACCATCAAAACGTGTCGTATGCTGCTTGACCTACATAATGGTGAAGTACCGGAAGATCGCGCTGCATTAGAAGCCCTTCCAGGTGTCGGTCGTAAAACAGCAAACGTAGTGTTAAATACCGCATTCGGTTGGCCAACCATTGCCGTTGATACTCACATCTATCGTGTATCAAACCGCACTAAGCTAGCGATGGGTAAAACCGTCGACGATGTCGAAGCAAAACTACTTAAAGTTATCCCAAAAGAATTCAAACTGGATGTCCACCATTGGCTCATTCTTCATGGACGTTACACCTGTGTCGCACGTAAACCACGCTGTGGCAGCTGTATCATTGAAGACCTCTGTGAGTATGCAGCGCGACTGGGGAGCTGAGTTAAGTAGCTGTTATACAAAGTTAAGCAGGTTTTTTATTGGATATTAATAAGCTTTGTTAGGTAGTGAACAGCGATCTTTAGATTAAATTAGGCTAGGGTATTATGAATAACGAAATTGAAAGAGATAGCAAAGGAATAAATAAAGAACTCTACAAACGAGTTGAAGAGGTGATCAAGCCCAAGAAAGAAAACGGGAAGAAAGTAGTTGAAGAGGGCAGATTGGAATATAAACGTGTTAGTAGAAACTTTAAAGTCATGACTAGGTGGAACACAACAGTGATGTTTCTGTCATGGTTCTTGGCAGAGGGCTTTATGCAGATGATTGTTGGCTCGAATAATACGCCGTATTACAGCATGTTTCTGATCTGTGTCCTTCTTGCCACTTGGTATTTTGATACGTTAAAGCGCTCGAACCCTGTTAACATCTTGGCTGCATGGCCTGCAAAATGGGCTAATGTGCCGTGTCACATGCTAGTTTGCCCTAGTTTTATCAGCGCTTACCTACTTGGTGTGTACCTCTATGCTAACGTAGGCATGGATTATCATTCTACGATTGGAATAGCAGGTGCATCGTTCATTGGGTTTCTTTATCTATTTGCTCCAATATTTAAACTCTGTAAAAAGAATTCTCCATACTACACTCAAGAACATTTTGATCTGTATTTTTTGGACTTTATCATGTATCCATTCGGAGTTTTCTTTGGCAAGATGCTTATTGTAGATTTTTTATTGGGATACAACTTCTTGCCTTACATCGATGCGCTGTATTGGCTGCCTTACGGAGTGCCTGTAGATATCACAGATGCTTATTATAATTTTATCGGAAGTATAGAATATTAGTAATTATTGATTAACAATTTGCCCAACCAACGAATACAAGTGTATTTCTTTCATCAATAAATGATGGGGCTTGAACCCATCATTTATCTTCACTTTATGATTAAGCTTCTTGAGTACGCATCAATCCTATAGAGGATATAATGGTAATACAAAGAAAAGAGCGAAGATTAGTCTTTCCGTTCACAACGATTAATCAATACGGCAGCGCTTAAAGCGCTGCTTTTTTATTGCCACTCTCTAGAAGCCGCCTCTACATCAGTTTTCACTTCTAATTCTGCGTTCCCAAAGATAACAGGCATAAAAAATCCCGCCTTTTATGGCGGGATTCAATTATTTAGCTAAGAAGTCTGTCTTAGATAAACTTCACTTTAGTCACTTCTTTGATAGCAGATAGAACAAATGTTGGTACTGCTGCAATGAAGATTAACGATATTAAGTGATTAAACTCTAGTGCTTCTGTGCTGAATACCAGCTGACCGAAGCTTGTGTACACAACGCTTAAAGACAAGATAGCCGATACTGCCACCGCACCAAGTAGGTAGTGGTTAGTGAACGGATTCTTACGATAAATCGTTGTAAACGTACGTGCATCGAACAAGCTCCAAAGTTGAGCAAAGATCAGTGTTAAAAACGCAACGGTTTGTGCGTATTGAGCACTGTAACCACCGTCGAGTGCGTAAGAGAATGTCACAAAGCTTAGACCACCTAATGCGAGACCACGAGTTAGGATACGAGCGCCTAGACCATTAGAGAAGAAGCCTTGGTCACGTTTGCCTGGCTTACGCTCCATGAGATCTTTCTCTTCTGGTTCAACACCAAGTGCGAGTGCTGGTAGACCATCAGAAACGAGGTTAACCCATAAAATCATTAGTGGAGTTAGCGGAAGTACTACATCTGGTCCCATGAGTAGGAATGCAAATAGGATTACCGAAACCTCACCCACGTTCGCTGTAAGTGCTTGGCGGATAAACTTACGTAGGTTATCGAAAATTTGACGACCCTGACGTACCGCCTTCACGATAGTACTAAAGTTGTCATCCAACAGGATAAGGTCACCTGAGTCTTTCGCAACAGACGTACCTGTAATACCCATCGCAACACCAATGTCTGCACGACGCAGTGCTGGCGCATCGTTCACGCCGTCACCGGTCATAGAGGCAACTTCGTTGTTCTCTTGCTGCGCTTTTACGATACGCAGCTTGTGCTCTGGAGTAACACGTGCAAATACTGCAACCTGAGAACAGATAGACAAAAGCTTCTCGTCATCCATTTGGTCAAGCTCAGCACCCGTTACCACTAGATCGTCTTCGCTACGGATGATTCCGATTTCACGAGCAATCGCTGCTGCCGTGACTGCGTGGTCACCGGTAATCATTACCGTACGAACACCAGCGCTATAACAGCTATTTACTGCATCGCGTACTTCTGGGCGTGGTGGATCCATGATGCCATAGATACCCAAGATGCTGACGTCTTTTTCAAGCTCAGGGAAATCTAACTCAAGCTCTTCTTCTTTTAATTCACGGAAACCAACGGCAAGTGTACGCAGAGCATCACCACCAAAGGTTTGGATTGCCGCTTCAAAGTTTAAATGAAGCTCTTGAGACGGTGCGGTATCGAGAGCCAAGTTGCCTGAAACTTCACAGCCAACCGTTGGTACGAAACCACCGTCAACCATGAAGCTGGTTGATTTACCAAGAACAACATCTGGCGCACCTTTCAATGCTAGGAAGTGCTTACCTTGTGGGTCACGAACGATAACAGAAGCCATCTTACGACCAGAATCGAACGGGAACTTCTTAACGATTGAGTAGCCACCCGTTGATAGCATTTCATCTTGTTTAAGACCTGCTTTTGCAGCTGCAACAATTAGTGCACCTTCTGTCGGGTTGCCACGAACCGTCCATTTACCATCAGCATTTACATATTCAGCATCGTTACAAAGCGTTGCAACAACAAGACCTTTCATCATTGCAGGGCTGTTTGTCGCTTCGACATTGTGACCTTTGGTAATGAATTCACCCTTAGGATCAAAACCTTTACCTGACACATCCCAGTAACGACCAGACACATCGTACGCTTTCATCACCTGCATTTGGTTTTGTGTTAGCGTACCGGTTTTATCTGAACAGATAACGGTTGTAGAACCAAGCGTTTCGATTGCTGCTAGCTGTTTAGCCAAAGCATTATTCTTAACCATCTTAGTCGAGCCCATCGTTAATACGATAGTAACCACCGTTGGTAAACCTTCAGGAATAGCGGCAACCGATAAAGAGATACCTGTTGTTAGGATTTCTAACCATGGCATACCGTGGTAAACACCGATAGCACAAACAATAGCAACAACCACAAGAGCAACAACCAATAATGCGAGTGCGATGGTGTCCATACGCTCTTGCATTGGTGTTTTCGTCTCTTCCGTTTGGTTCATCATATCAGCGATGTGACCAACTTCAGTTTGCATACCTGTGCTTGTTACCACAGCAAGGCCTGTACCTGTAGTCACGATTGTTGTCATGAAGCCCATGTTCTTCTGATCGCCAAGACCAAGGGTCTCATCTTCAAGGCGTTCAGACTGCTTATTCACTGGCTCAGATTCACCGGTCAGTGCAGCCTCATCTACCGTCAGACGGTTTGACTCAAGAATACGAACATCAGCAGGCAGAATATCGCCAGTATTAATTTTGATGATGTCACCAGGAACGAGGGTTTTAGCTGGAACACTGATCCATTTACCATCGCGCATCACTTCGGCTTCTGGAGCTGCCATTTCTTTTAGCGCTTCCATCCCTTTCTGAGCTTTAAATTCTTGCCAGAACGCGATACCAGTATTGATAAGGATAATCACTGCAATAGCCATAGCATCAATCGCGTGGCCAGTAGACCAAGAAACGATTGCACCAACAGCTAGAATAAAAATCAGTGGGTTTTTATATTGATGAATATACAGTTCCCACGCAGAAGCTGACTCTTGTGCAGTCAGTTCGTTAGTGCCGTGCTTCTCTAAGCGTGCATCCGCTTCAGAAGTTGATAAACCTGTCGTTTGATCTGCGTTCAGTTCGTTTAAAACATCTGAACTTTGTTGTGTAAACCATTTACTCGTCATTTGAGTACTCCACATCAATGCCTCACGCCGAGGCTAATGTAATAAAATAATACTTATTCTTATGTGATAGAAAAATCGCACAAATCAAAAGTGAATATTTAGTCGATTTGGTGCGCTTGAAAAACTATATAGTAAGGATTGTCTATTTAGCAAAGATCGCAAAAGATACACTTGATACACACTTGACAACTACTTTGAAAACACAACCACATCAAACATCAAACATAAAACAAACAATACAAGCCCAAACTATTGTTTAAAAAAGATAAGCACAAAAAATAGACACCCTTTGCACTTTCGTAAAAACCATTGGTTATCGGCGTATTTTATCGAAAATTCCTTAATAACGAAGTAAAACATCGGAATAACCTTTCTATAAACAGGGAGATTTTGGCGTAATCATAAATTGATAAAATGGAAAGTTAGATGCCAATTGTAAAAACGAAAGGAAATCAGCAACAAGATGGAGATATAAGTCACAATTCAACAACCAAGGCCATTCTTGGCCATTACAAAAAAGACCAACACTCAAACTTACTATTTATGCAAAACTGCGAATTAAGCGCTAGTGACTGACAAATTAATAAGGCCGTCGCTCTTTAATTTCTTGTAATACAAATAAGAAAAAAGGTAGAGGGGGAGAGTAAGATAGATGATGAGAATAAGAAAATATGACCAAACTCATCATCTCTTTGGTGTTGCTTATGAGCTTGCTCATATATAGTGCTATAAAAGAAACAACCAATAACAAGCTAGGAGCAAATCATGTCAAACGGTCGTATTTTACACACCATGCTACGCGTGGGTGATCTAGACAAGTCTATCGAGTTCTACACCAATGTAATGGGCATGCAGCTATTACGTAAGAACGAAAACAAAGAGTACGAATACACACTGGCTTTCGTTGGCTTTGGCGACGAATCTCAAGGCGCAGTGATTGAGCTGACTTACAACTGGGGCACCACGGAATACGATCTTGGCTCTGCTTTTGGTCACGTTGCTATCGGTGTTGATGACATCTACACAACGTGTGATGCGATTAAAGCAGCTGGCGGCAACGTAACGCGAGAAGCGGGTCCGGTTAAAGGCGGCTCTACACACATTGCGTTCGTTAAAGATCCTGATGGCTACATGATTGAGCTGATTCAGAACAAACAAGCAAGCGCTGGTCTAGAAGGTTAATTCCTTAACCTCTTTGAGAAGTTGAGTTTGAACGCCTGATGAAATGAAAAAAGAAGTGAGCACTATGCTCGCTTCTTTTTTATCACTCTCCCCATAATCGATATGCTTCACCAATTATTCTTAACAATCTCATTGATGAAACTTTACATGATAATGATTATCATTTAAATTAACCGCCTATTGATTAATGAGGTAATACAATGATTAGCGAATGGGAAAAACACACGTTACTTGCCGATACTGCATTGCAGCTCGACGATCCTGTACGAAGTATTCTTCATTATCAGCAGGCTTTGAACTTAAGTGAAGAAATTACAGAACGCACCGATATTCAAGCCGATGAACGCTTACTGATCTCGGTGATTTCTTGCCACAATCTTGCTCAATTCTGGCGTTGGGCTGGCGACACTGAATACGAGCTCAAGTATCTTCAACTGGCTTCTGAAAAGGTACTCACACTGATCCCTCAGTGCCCTAATACTCAATGTTCAAGCTTTATCGATTCTATTGGTTGCTGTAAGAAAGCGCTGATCGATTTCATGAAACGCCACCCAAACCCTAAAATTGCCTCTATGGTGGAAAAGATCGATACCGCGACCAACTGTGAAATGATCGCTCGCTTTCGCTTGAATTAAACAAGTTCCGTTAAAACAACGACTCCAAATTTAAAACATAAAAAAGCCCGTCATCAAGACGGGCTTTGTCATTTCAAAACAAGCTGTTGTTTAGCTTAAACCTGTGTGCGACCTAAAGAGATCACAACACGTCGGTTCTTATCTTTACCAATTGGCGAGTTATTGTCCGCAATCGGACGACGCTTGCCATAGCCTTGCACTTGGATACGATCTTCTGGCAGGCCTAGAGATTTGAAGTACTCTCTTAACGATTCTGCTCTGCGCTCTGAAAGGTTTTGGCTAATCCCTTTGCTGTCGACAGAGTCGGTGTACGTTGCCACCAGCACAAGGTCGATGTCTTGGTTATAGCGAACGTAATCGGCAATCTGGCTCAGCCTTTTGCGCGACGACTTGTTCAGCTGGTCGCTGTTGCGGTCGTAATGCAAAATAGTGAAAGAGATATCTTCAAAGCTGTAAGGCAGCAGGTTAGCAACACAGTCACTGAACACATTGTATTTTTCTTGGAACAACACCGACGACAACGACACTTCGATACGTTGATCTCGGCTCTGCCACTCTTGGTAGCTGAATGTCGGATAACGCCCTTTCTCCAACTCACTCAAGATGCCCCAAGCTGTTTGACCGCCGACATAGCCGTCAAATTGCTGGAAGAACTTAATGGTTGTCATACGATCAGCACTTTCACCCGGACGCCAAGGTGGCGGCATAGAGATCAAGCTTACATTGCGCGTCGCACCCATTGGACGGCGCATTTTAAGCTCAAAGTCCAAAATGATTTTTTTACTCGCGCGAGATGAGAACTCAGCATCACCAAAGTTTGGAATTGGGTGGACCAAGCGACATTCAAGTGGCGTGTTGGCTACCATCTCCCATGTCGACTGTTGAGGAGATGCTCCGTAACGCTTTTCTTGTGCCATGACCGATGACGACACAAGTAGCGAAAATAGCATTGAACCTGTTATGAGTTGTTTCTTCATAAAGTGGAGTATCTCTTAAGCAATTCGTTTAACAATGCAGCCAATTGCCGCATTTTTCTCTCACGTTTAAATATGCAATTATCAAGCCGCAATGGGTTAGGTAATTTAAGATTTATTGCCCTTCCCTAGTTTTTATCACTGCTATTATCTGCAATAATGCAGCCTTAATCACACTTATTTGGGCTAACATGACTGTAGAAAACGAAGCTCTGACCCTAAAAAAACGCTTTCGCGGCTATTTTCCAGTGGTCATCGACGTGGAAACCGCAGGGTTTAACGCTGAAACCGATGCATTATTAGAAATCTGTGCCATTACATTAAAAATGGATGAGAACGGAGATCTGCACCCTGCATCAACGCTTCATTTTCACATTGAGCCTTTTGAAGGCGCAAATATAGAGCAGGCAGCATTAGACTTTAACGGAATTAAAGACCCATTTAGCCCATTACGTGGTGCTGTGTCGGAACAAGAAGCCCTTAAAGAAATCTACAAGCTAGTGAGAAAAGAACAAAAAGCTTCAGATTGCAGTCGCGCAATCATGGTTGCTCACAACGCTACATTCGATTTGAACTTCGTTAATGCGGCAAGTGAGCGCTGTAAGCTTAAACGCGTCCCTTTCCATCCATTTGCTACTTTTGACACTGCAGCTCTTAGTGGTCTTGCCTACGGCCAAACCGTTTTGGCTAAAGCTTGCCGCACTGCAGGGATGGAATTTGACAACAAAGAAGCACACTCTGCTTTGTATGATACGCAAAAAACCACAGAGTTGTTTTGCGGCATTGTAAACAAATGGAAAGCCCTTGGTGGTTGGCCTCTTGTTGACGAAGAATAAAAAATAGAGTCGGTAAACGTTTTTTCGTATTGCCTTCATAAAAAACACAACATCCCGAGAATAATATGAATCCTGTTGTAATTTCAGTTTGCATCATGCTTGTTTTAGCTTTGATGCGCGTAAACGTAGTCGTTGCTCTGACGTTCAGTGCAATTATCGGTGGCGTAGCCTCTGGTATGAGCTTGAACGACGCAGTCGCGGCTTTCGAAAGTGGATTAGGCGGCGGTGCAACGATTGCACTTAGCTACGCTATGCTTGGTACATTCGCTGTTGCTATCTCACGTTCTGGTATCACAGATCTCCTTGCTCAAAGTGTTATCAAACGCATTCACGGCAAAGAGAACAGTGCGGCATCGACTGGTCTTAAATACGGCATGCTTGCGTCGTTGATCTTAGTGACCATGTCTTCGCAAAACGTGATTCCAGTACATATCGCCTTCATCCCAATCTTAATCCCACCTCTACTAGGCGTATTCGCAAAAATGAACCTAGACCGCCGTCTAGTTGCGTGTGTACTTACTTTTGGTCTGATTACACCTTACATGGTGCTACCGATTGGTTTTGGTGGCATCTTCCTAAACAACATTCTGCTTAAAAACCTTCACGACAATGGTCTTGAAAACGTAGTAGCAAGCCAAGTGCCAATGGCGATGTTGTTACCCGCTGCGGGCATGATCTTCGGTCTTCTTACTGCAGTATTCTTTACTTACCGTAAGCCTCGCCAATACAAAGAAACCTCTCACACTGTTGTTTCAACAGAAGTGAAAGAGATCAACAAGAAGCACATCCTAGTAGCAGCAGCTGGTATCGTAGCAGCGCTAACAGTTCAACTATCGACTGGCTCTATGATCATCGGTGCTCTAGCGGGTTTCATGGTATTTACCTTCGGTGGCGTTATTGCTTGGAAAGAGACACAAGATGTCTTCACCAAGGGCGTTCACATGATGGCAATGATCGGTTTCATCATGATTGCAGCAGCAGGTTTCGCGGCAGTTATGAAGCAAACAGGTGGCGTTGAATCTTTGGTTGAAGCACTTTCAACAAGCATCGGCGACAACAAGCCTCTAGCAGCACTACTTATGCTAATTGTTGGTCTATTGGTTACTATGGGCATTGGTTCTTCGTTCTCTACGATTCCAATCCTTGCAACTATCTACGTTCCACTAGCAGCAGCATTTGGCTTCTCGCCAATGGCAACAATCGCTCTAGTAGGTACAGCTGCTGCACTTGGTGATGCGGGCTCTCCGGCTTCTGACTCAACATTAGGTCCAACGTCTGGTCTAAATGCTGATGGTCAACACGAGCACGTATGGGAAACCGTAGTACCGACGTTCCTGCACTACAACATCCCACTGATCGTATTCGGTTGGATTGCAGCCATGGTTCTGTAATTAGGTTCTGTAGTTAAACAGTCCTACGCTCACTTTTATAAAGACCGCCTCGTGCGGTCTTTTTTGTCTCTGAGATTCATTCTACTCTTCCTTCCGCTCACTCTCATTGAACTAGCGACACCAAACAAAAAAGGCTTACTCTGATGAGTAAGCCTTAGAAATCATTGCGAATACAGATGACTCTCGCTGAATTACGCAGCGGGAGCATTACTCACTAAAATTTCGCGAATAGACTTAAGCGTCGCTTCCGTTGAATGATAATCCAATTCAACTTCACTAAAGATGCCGTTCACTTCAAGCATTAAGGTCGGGTAAGAAAATACACCCATCGCTTCTTTAAAGCCTAGCTGGTCATCTAACTCACTTTCCAATAACTTGCTAGAAAGGTCATTTTCAAACTGTTGAACATTCATACCTAGCTCTTCAGCCAACTGCAAATGTGTGTCTTGGCTATGTGGCAACATCGCACGAAGGTAGTAAGCATGTTGAATCGCTTCAAGCATCGCTTCGTAGTGGTCTTGAAAACCTGCAGCAATCACAGCGCGGCACGCAGGGTAAGTACTACGAACAGGTTGGCACTCTGTCCAAAAATCATGGTTAAACTCAGTACCCAACTTAGCTTCGATCTGCTTCCAAATCGCTTGCAGCTTGCCTTTCATCTCTTCTGACATTGGCTCATCAGAATCCGGGGCCAAACCACCCACTACATAGTTAAACTCAATGCTCGCAGGCAATTGTTGTTTCAATAACTCAAGTGTTGGCTTGTAACCCCAACACCAGCTGCACATTGGATCATGCACATAATGAAGTTTTACGTTCATTGTTCATTCCTTATCGAGTCAATGATTCGATCAATTCAAACAAAAAAGGAGCCTGATTAAGGCCCCTCATTTTAACTATTCAGCGCAAAGGCTAGAACTTATTCAGCGTCATCGCCAGCAACTTTAGCCGCTGCTTCTTTGATGATTGGCTGAAGTTCGCCTTTTTGGAACATCTCAAGAATGATGTCACAACCACCGATTAGCTCACCTTCAACCCAAAGTTGTGGGAAAGTTGGCCACTGTGCGTAAGCAGGAAGCTCTGCACGGATATCAGGGTTTTGTAGGATATCTACGTAAGCAAATTTTTCGCCACATGCCATTAGAGCTTGAGACGCTTGAGAAGAGAAACCACAGCTGGGTAGCTTAGGAGAACCTTTCATGTACAGTAGAATAGTGTTTTCTTCAATTTGCTGTTTGATTTTATCGATAGTTTCCATTGCTTCCTCGTTAATGGATTACGGCTTTTATTGCCTTTATTCTACCCCAAACTAAAAGAATAAAAACCATATAAAAAAAGCGGTTAACAAGCTAAGCTAACAATTCACACAAAAGTGATGAAATAAGCTTTTAATAAAGTAAAAACTTGCTAAACTATATCGCAAGTCAGCAAATTGACCATGGTTGGCAGTATAGCGAGCCATGAATAATAATATCACTGGAAGCAATCGAAAGAGTTAACTCTTTCATATCAATGGAGAATTGAGCAATGGCATTTGAACTACCGGCTCTTCCTTACGCGAAAGACGCGCTAGAACCACACATCTCAGCAGAAACGCTAGATTTCCACCACGGTAAGCACCACAACACTTACGTTGTTAAGCTAAACGGTCTTATCCCAGGTACTGAGTTTGAAGGCAAAACACTAGAAGAGATCGTTAAGACTTCTACTGGTGGTGTTTTCAATAACGCTGCTCAAATCTGGAACCACACGTTCTACTGGCACTGTCTTGCTCCTAAAGCAGGCGGCGAACCAACTGGCGCTGTTGCAGAAGCTATCAACGCTGCATTCGGTTCTTTCGAAGAATTCAAAGCGAAATTCACTGATTCAGCAATCAACAACTTCGGTTCTTCTTGGACTTGGTTAGTTAAGAAAGCTGACGGTTCTCTAGACATCGTTAACACTTCTAACGCTGCTACTCCTCTAACAGAAGAAGGTGTTACTCCACTTCTAACTGTTGACCTATGGGAACACGCTTACTACATCGATTTCCGCAATGTTCGCCCTGACTACATGGCTGCATTCTGGAACCTAGTAAACTGGTCTTTCGTAGAAGAGAACCTAGCTAAGTAATTATTGCTTACGCTGCGCTATTTATAGCGAGTTATCTATTGAAAGCTCATGCCTCGGCGTGAGCTTTTTTGTATCTGTCGTGTTCCACAAAATCTAAACATTTCGTAATAAACCCGCCAATAGCGCTTACTTCTCGAACTATTGATAGCCTTCTTCCCAACCCTACATAAATTCTCTATTTGCCTGTAATTAAACACTAAAGTTTGCCGACTCCATGCCGTTAAAGGTGTATCCAATGAGAGGCGACATGCAAATACATACTTTAGACAAAGCAGGAATCATCAACGAACTGAAGTTCGGCATCGGGATCAGCCAAGCGGTTGAGCAAGGTCGCCGTGCAGATTTCGCGTTGCTGTTATCTATGTTTTCTAATGATGTCCGTGATTGCACGCCAATTGACACCATTGAAATCACAGAGACAAATGAAGATCGCCTGCGCAAACAATTTGGCGTAGCAGAACCTCAACAACTGCGTTCAAACCAGTCTTCATATGAGATTTCAGCTCAGCAATCTAATCATTTTCATCAAGCTAGCCTTGCCAGCGCCAAACTCAGCCATTACTTGAAACCTGAAGCGCTTGCCTTCATGCCTGAAGATACAGCCGACTTACCCGAAGAGGTTTACCAAAACCTTTCTGGTCATGACCGACGCAAACTCGCAAACAAGCATTTACCTGATTTGCCACATGCCACGCTCTACAATGAGCTAACCACCGCGCAACGTCGGTATCAAATTCAAGCTCAAGTATAGCGATCACCTACCTTTCCCTTTTTCGCTGTCTATCCATAGCTCTTCTTCGACTAACTCGCACACTTCAAAGTATTCACACGAATGATATGAACCACTAGCCTTAGGCAACCTAAAAACACCTGATGTCGGTTACCGCTTGAAGTTACTACAAAATGTGAAGTGCCACTAAGTTCATAAAAACTTATTAATTGGCACACCTTAGTTTGAACCAATTCACACCCGTTGTATGAATTTTAACCCATCCTTATCCGACATGGACGATTTGTTTAGGTACTGGGATGGAAATAAAAAGCTCAATCATATTGGTGACATCTGCCGGCTCGCGACTGGGGGGGGCGATTGCGAACCACTTTGTTAACCTTGGAGCCACCGTCATCCTTTGTGATAAAGACACGGAAGCACTTAAAGCGACGTATCTACAGTGTGCCCGGTTTTCTGACTCTGTTTACCACTACACGCTCAAAGGCAATGACAGCCAAGCGATTCTCAGCGTATATGATTTTATTCAAACCACCTTCAACACGACACCCGATGTGCTGGTCAATAACTGGATAAGCTCCCCAATGCCTAGCCTAATTGGCGATCAGCCTGTGAGCAGCTTTATTAATGATCTCTCATCGATGGCATCGACCCTGTTCGCATTTGGGCAAATCAGTGCTGAGAGATTGCGAGAGGAAGATAAGGAAGGCGTGATTGTGAATGTGATATCTCATGATGACTTTCACGATGTGTCTGGCTTAGAGAGCGCAAACTCAATGATAACTGGCTTTACCCATAGTTGGGCGAAAGAGCTGACTCCCTTTGGCATTCGAGTCGGTGGCGTTGTTCCCGCCGTTCATAACTCCGATGGCAAGCTCAACCGATGTCACTGGGCGCAGCTGCAAGACGAGCTGACCAGAACAACCGAATACATTGTCTCGAATGACTACTTCAGTGGGCGAGTTGTCGCGGCAGAGGTTTAACTCCCTATTCCAATTGAACATGACTGGCTCAGCTCATATTAAGTAGCAGAGCTATTGCCTCTCAATCCGTTTTACAAACGAACCAAACATAAAAAAAGCCCCAGTCTCTCGACTGGGGCTTTCATCTTTTCCCGATAGATAAGTATCGTGCTAGCGAAAACTTATCTCAAAACTAATGCTTACTTATTATGCGTTAGCTTTTTCTTTTTTAGCTTTTGGCGCTTTCGCTTCAGCTGGCTTTTGGTCTGCTTTCTTAAGGATAACTGTAGTACCTTCGAAAGTTTCGCCTTCAACGTATGGTTGGCCGAAGTAAGAAGTTGTTAGAACTTCTTTTAGCTCAGTGATTAGAGGGTAACGTGGGTTAGCACCTGTACACTGGTCATCGAACGCTTCAACAGCTAGCTCGTCTAGTTTAGCGATGAAGTCAGACTCGTTAACACCCGCAGCTTGGATAGATAGTGGGATATCTAGGTCAACTTTAAGCTCTTCTAACCAAGTCAGTAGACGTTCAATCTTCTGAGCTGTACGGTCACCAGCTTGGCTTAGGCCTAGGTGGTCAGCAACTTCAGCGTAACGACGACGTGCTTGTGGACGGTCGTACTGAGAGAATGCAGTCTGCTTAGTTGGGTTATCGTTCGCGTTGTAACGTACAACGTTTGAGATAAGTAGTGCGTTAGCAAGACCGTGTGGTAGGTGGAACTCAGCACCAATTTTGTGAGCCATTGAGTGACACACACCTAGGAATGCGTTCGCAAATGCTACACCAGCGATAGTTGCTGCGTTGTGTACTTTCTCACGAGCTATTGGGTCAGCCGCACCATTTTTGTAGCTTGATGGTAGGTATTCTTTAAGCATCTTAAGAGCTTGAAGAGCTTGACCGTCTGAGTACTCGTTCGCTAGAACAGATACGTAAGCTTCAAGAGCGTGAGTTACTGCATCGTAACCACCGAACGCTGTTAGAGACTTAGGCATGTTCATTACTAGGTTCGCATCAACGATAGCCATGTTTGGCGTGATTTCGTAATCAGCTAGTGGGTATTTAGCACCAGTCTTGTCGTCAGTAACAACAGCGAATGGAGTAACCTCTGAACCTGTACCTGAAGTTGTAGTGATACATACAAGCTCAGCTTTTTGACCCATTTTAGGGAACTTGTAGATACGTTTACGGATGTCCATAAAGCGCATTGCTAGTTCTTCGAAGTGAGTTTCTGGGTGCTCGTACATAACCCACATGATCTTAGCAGCATCCATTGGAGAACCGCCACCTAGAGCAAGGATTACGTCAGGTTGGAAGCTCTTCATTGCTTCAGCGCCTTTCTCAACAACAGATAGCGTTGGATCCGCTTCTACGTCGAAGAAAGTTTGAACTTCGATGCCTTGTGCTTTAAGCAAGCTAACTACGTCATCTGCGTAACCGTTGTTGAATAGGAAACGGTCAGTTACTAGGAATGCGCGTTTCTTACCTTCTAGGTCGCTCATTGCGATTGGAAGGCTACCACGACGGAAGTAGATAGACTTAGGTAGTTTGTGCCACAACATGTTTTCAGCTCGCTTCGCTACAGTTTTCTTGTTGATAAGGTGCTTAGGACCTACGTTCTCAGAGATAGAGTTACCACCCCATGAACCACAACCTAGAGTTAGAGAAGGTGCAACGTTGAAGTTGTACAGGTCACCGATACCACCGTGAGTAGTCGGGATGTTGATTAGGATACGAGCAGTCTTCATCTTGTCACCGAAGTAACGGATGCGGTCTGCGTTAGTATCTTGGTTAGTGTAAAGACCAGATGTGTGACCGATACCACCGATTTCAACCATAGTTACCGCTTGAGCAACTGCGTCTTCGAAGTCATCTGCGCGGAATAGACCTAGAGTTGGAGATAGTTTCTCGTGAGCGAATTCGTCATCGTAAGAAACTTTACCAAGACCTTCACCTACAAGTACTTTTGTATCAGCAGGAACTTTAACACCAGCCATTTCAGCGATTGCTGGAGCAGGTTGACCTACGATTTTAGCGTTTAGGTTGCCGTCGATAAGCAGAACTTTACGTACTTTATCAGCGTCAGCTTTAGATAGAACGTGAGCTTTGTGAGAAGCGAAACGCTCTTTAACTTCGTCATATACTTCGCTAACTACGATTGCAGCTTGCTCAGAAGCACATACTACGCCGTTATCGAAAGTCTTAGACATAAGGATAGATGCTACAGCACGTTTGATGTCAGCTGTTTCATCGATAACGACAGGAACGTTACCAGCACCAACACCGATAGCAGGCTTACCTGAAGAGTATGCTGCTTTAACCATGCCTGGACCACCAGTAGCAAGGATAAGTGCGATACCGTCGTGCTTCATAAGCGCGTTAGAAAGCTCTACAGATGGTTGGTCGATCCAACCGATGATGTCTCGTGGAGCACCCGCTGCAACAGCTGCGTCTAGAACTAGTTTCGCTGCGTCGTTAGTTGAGTTCTTTGCACGTGGGTGTGGCGAGAAGATGATGCCGTTACGTGTCTTAAGAGAAATTAGAGATTTGAAGATTGCTGTAGAAGTTGGGTTCGTTGTTGGAACGATACCACAGATGATACCTACAGGCTCAGCGATAGTCATTGTGCCTAGGTTGTCATCTTCTTCTAAGATGCCACATGTTTTTTCGTCTTTGTATTTGTTGTAGATAAATTCAGATGCAAAGTGGTTTTTGATAACCTTATCTTCAACAATACCCATTCCAGATTCAGCAACTGCTTGTTGAGCAAGTGGAATACGAGCGTGGTTAGCAGCAAGAGAAGCTGCGCGGAAGATTGCATCTACTTTCTCTTGAGAGAATGTTGCAAACTCTTCTTGTGCTGCTTTAACGCGAGCTACTAGAGCATCAAGTTCCGCTAAGTTAGTTACAGGCATGGTGGATCTCCTAAAATAATAAATATTAAAAACTTTTTATTAAACTCGCTGCTTGCCGTTAACCTTAAACACCAACGTTCTTAGTAAATTGCTTTCAGGGCTGAGTATATTATTTCACTGTGTGAAAAAAATTGACCCAGATCAGTTACCCAAAAAGAATTAACCAGAAAGTAGTAAGGCAATCGCAAAAATGAACTTAAGAGCATGATTTATATAGATTAAACTCACACTTTTCGTTCGCGAAAAAAACAAGCAAACAGACAACTTTTTTCTACATAGCGTAATAAACTGTAAAAAAGTTTCATTTTTAGTCCGTTAAATTACATGTATACAGCTATATTCGTGCTACTGAGAGTATATCCATACCGTTGTACGGGCTAGATTCTGACATAATTTTTATTAATTTCGTGCGTCGGTTAACAGTTACTCAATAATAAATTACAAAATTAAACACTACCAACTAGCTTGCAACAGGCTTAAAACAAAAGTGAGATTCAATTAGTTTTTCTAAAAAGAATCACCCATTTCAAGTTAGTTTTTTTCATTCGCGTAAATCGAGTTTGTCCCTTACATTACGCGCCTAAACTATTCACAGATCAACCCTTCAACCTTAAGTACGCTAACTGGAGATCGCTCTCATGCAAGGCTTAGAACTCGCAATTTTTATGCAATTCTTCCTTGGGCTTGTTGCTGCCGTAAACCCAATCGGCATCATGCCTGTTTTTGTTTCTCTTACTGCTCATATGCCGCCAGAAGAGAGGAACAGGACAGCCTTACAAGCAAACATTGCTGTTGCCGTGATCCTCATTGTCTCTCTTGTTGCGGGGCAAATGCTGCTTGATATGTTTAGTATCTCGCTGGACTCATTCCGTGTTGCAGGTGGTTTACTATTACTGAGCATCGCATTTTCGATGATGAGCGGTAAGCTCGGTGAAGATAAGCAGAACAAACAAGAGAAGTCTGAATACATCAGCAAAGAGCAGATCGGCGTTGTTCCACTTGCTATGCCGCTAATGGCAGGCCCAGGTGCAATCAGCTCGACCATTGTTTATGGTTCTCGCTATCCAGCCGCGATTGATACGGTCGGCATCGGCATTAGCATCATCGCATTCGCAACGTGCTCTTGGCTTTTGTTCCGTTCAGCGCCGGTTATCGTTCGCTTTTTAGGTCAAACGGGTATCAACGTGATCACTCGTATCATGGGTCTGATTCTTGGCGCATTGGGCATCGAGTTCATCGCCAATGGCCTACGTAATCTGTTCCCAGGCTTGGCATAACCTTTAACAACATTTCGGTTGCTCTATAAAGGGCAACAATATTGAAATATAGATGAGGCGAGTAAAGCAATTGGGCTTTCACTCGCCTCGTTATTATGAAGCTTGTATAATGACTGTTTAATGCATTTAACAGAAGACGAACCTCTCCTTATGTCACGCAAGCCACTCAAGCATCATTTGTACGTCATTATCTTTGGTACTCACACGCCAGCCGGACGTGCATTTGATATAACTCTGATCGTTGCAATCTTGGCTTCGCTGTTGGTTCTGATCTTAGAATCCATCCCTAATGTGATGACCGAATGGTCACAACAGCTGCGTTATATCGAATACACCTTCACTGCACTCTTCACTCTTGAGTATTTGTTAAGGCTCTATTGCTCCCCAAAGCCAAAATCTTACGCCACCAGTTTTTATGGTGTCGTTGACCTATTGGCGATTCTTCCGACCTACCTAGCAATCATCTTCCCAGGCGCTTCATTTATGGGTGTGGTGAGACTGCTGCGTGTGATGCGTATCTTCCGAATTCTAAAGCTGGTTCGCTACCTGCAAGATTCCAATATTCTGTTGCGCTCACTATTAATGGCACGACGAAAGATACTGATCTTCTTTAGCACCGTCGGCATCTTGGTGGTTATCTTTGGCGCCTTGATCTTTGTTATTGAAGGTCCTGACAATGGCTTCACCAGTATTCCTCACAGTATCTATTGGGCCATCGTGACTATCACTACGGTAGGTTATGGTGACATGGTGCCGCAGACCGCGCTTGGTAAAGCCATAGCATCACTGACCATGCTATTGGGTTACTCTATCTTAGCAGTGCCAACCGGGATCATTACTGCAGAACTCAGTAATGAGATGAACTCGCACAAAGAATTGGTTAAGTGCCCGAACTGTAACCGAGCGGGTCATGATTCAGACGCCATGTATTGCAAGCACTGTGCTAGCGAATTAGCGGATCCAGACAAGCGTGTCGTCACCGACGAGAAATAAAAGCAGACACGAGATTCGAGTAGCGAGATGCGAAGAGATTTAAGGGCAGTTTCGAGGGCCGAATAACGAGGTAGCAATAAACTAAAAAGGGTTGACGTTTGTCGTCAACCCTTTCGGTTTATCAGCTAATAGAATTTAAGCAATCTTGCCTATTACGCTTTCTCAGCAAGGATAATGCGCAGAGTACGACGTAGTGGTTCTGCAGCACCCCAAAGTAGTTGGTCACCAACCGTGAAGGCGTTTAGGAAGTCGTTACCCATCGACATCTTACGCAGACGACCGACAGGTACAGACATTGTGCCTGTTACTTTCGCTGGTGTTAGCTCCTGTGCCGTGATGTCGCGGTCATTAGGAATCACTTTAACCCAATCATTGTGCGTTGCGATGATCTCTTCGATCTCGTCCATTGGCACGTCTTGCTTAAGCTTGATCGTTAGTGCTTGAGCGTGACAACGCATTGCACCGATTCGTACACAAGTACCATCAATTGGGATTGGCAGACCATCTAGACCAAGAATCTTGTTCGCTTCAACACCGGCTTTCCACTCTTCTTTACTCTGACCGTTTTCACGCTTCACATCGATCCAAGGAATCAGTGAGCCTGCAAGCGGAGCACCAAATTGGTCTGTTGGGAATGAAGATGAACGAATCGTATCAGCCACTTTCTTATCGATATCAAGAATTGAGCTTGAAGGGTTTGCTAACTCAGAACTTACGCTGTCGTTGATCACACCCATTTGTGAGATCAGCTCACGCATGTTCTTAGCACCCGCACCAGAAGCTGCTTGGTAAGTCATGGCACTCATCCACTCAACCATGCCTTTCTCGTACAGACCACCTAGAGCCATAAGCATTAAGCTCACAGTACAGTTACCGCCAACGAACGTGTTGGTGCCGCTGTGAATGCCTTGCTGGATTTGAGCCAAGTTAACAGGATCAAGAGTGATGATTGAATCAGCATCCATACGCAGAGTAGATGCTGCATCAATCCAGTAACCTTTCCAACCTGCTTGACGCAGTGCTGGGTATACTTTTGATGTGTAATCGCCGCCTTGACAGGTAATCACAGCATCAAGCTGTTTTAGGCTATCAATATCAAAAGCGTCTTGAAGTAGACCCGCATCTTTACCACCTAAAACAGGGGCAGGAATACCAATCTGAGATGTGCTGTAATAAACAGGCTCAATCAAGTCGAAGTCTTTCTCTTCAACCATACGTTGCATCAGTACAGAACCAACCATACCGCGCCAACCAACTAGACCTACTCTCATCGCTCACTCTCCATGTATAAATTAAAAATTGCTCTCCCCCATCTATAAGTTTTTCAGAAACAGAACTCAAGTGCTTTTTGTCAAAAAGTGTAACTTTTTCGTTTCTTTTAAGTGAACGTAATGAATCGTGCAGTTATCTCTGTATCGACATTCCATCTCCACCTCATTGATTAAGCGTCCATTATCGTCAAATTCAAACATTTACATCGCCAAAGTCGATTCAATCGACGCTCATCACAAACAGTAAATCCCTCTTTTAAACCAAGGTTAATCAGAGTTTTATTTTACAAAACGAAAACAACGTGCGACAGATTTCAACATGTAACAATCATGAATGTAACAAAAATTTAGATTATGAAACCACAATTGATTGAGTTAACAGTCAAATATCACAACTTGGGCGTATTTTTTCGATATAATAAACTAATTACTGTAGTGTCCGTTTTGCACCACACACTATAACGAAGCACTATAAATGCTCGAAATCACAAGAGGCTTTTATGAAGCAGAGTAAAACTCGCCTACCGAACCTATTGCAGGTATTCATCGCGTTAGGACTATTTCTATCCCTTGCTTTTTCCTTTACTGCAAAGCTTGACCTTCCAATTCAACTTGCCTTGTATATTGGCTGGTTCATTATCATGGTTCTTGGTATTCGTCTTGGACACCAATACAAAGACTTAGAAAAAGCAGCACTCAAAGGAATATCCAATGGCTTAGGCGCGGTTTTAATACTTTTAGCCGTTGGCGCTCTTGTTGGTACTTGGATCTCAGGCGGGATCGTACCTACTATCATTTACTATGGTCTGAAAGCTATCCACCCTTCTATCTTCCTTTTAGCGACCATGATCATCTGTTCTCTAACTGCATTGGCGACCGGTACTTCTTGGGGTGCTGCGGGTACAGCAGGTATCGCGATGATGGGTATCGGCCAAGGCCTAGGTGTTCCAGCACCGATTACTGCAGGTGCCGTGCTGTCAGGCTGTTACTTCGGTGACAAGATGTCTCCTCTTTCTGATTCAGTGATTCTGGCTTCTTCAATGTCTGGTGTTGAAGTGGTTGAACACATCAAGGGCATGCTTCCAGTTGCGTTAATCAGCTACGTGATTACAGGCATCATGTTTACTGCGTTTGGTTTCCACTACGCGGGCAACGTTGACATGAGCCAAGTAGACTCTGTAATCAAAGCAATGGAAGTTCAGTTCTACATCACGCCTTACTCATTCGTTCCGGTACTTATCGTGCTTGGTCTGTTGGCTTTCCGTATGCCTTCATTCCCGGTCATCAGTTTTGGTTCTCTGCTGGGTATTATCTGGGCAGTCATGATCCAAGATATCGACTTCCTAACGGCATTCAACACTGCTTGGGCACCGTTCTCAATCTCATCTGGCGTAGAGTTTATTGATTCGATTCTTAACCGTGGCGGCATGTCTTCAATGCTAGGTTCAGTTGCGGTTATCGTATTTGGTCTAGGTTTCGGTGGCTTACTGGATAAAGTGGGCGTACTAGAGACAATCGCTAAGGTGTTTGAGCGCCGCGTAAACAGCGCAGGCTCACTAGCGACGAGCACAATTGGTACGGCCTTCATGGGTAACGTGTTCGGTTCTGCAATGTACGTATCGTTAATCCTTACGCCAAAAATCTGTGCGAAAAACTACGACCGTTTAGGCTACAAGCGTAAGAACCTATCTCGTAATGCTGAGTTTGGTGGCACGCTAACGTCGGGTATGGTTCCCTGGAGTGATAACGGTATCTACATGGCGAGTATTCTTGGTGTTGCGACGCTGTCTTACGCACCCTTCATGTGGTTAAGCTTCATCTGTATCATCGTGACTATCGTGACATCTTACATGGGTTGGTTCGTTGATAAGTGTGAACCAACAGCACCAGCGTTTGAAGCTGAAGAAGCGACCGAGTTAAGCAAGCAACAAGCTTAAGTTCAGGAGCTAACGCTTTCGAACGTAACTCAAAACGTTAATGGATAAATGCAAAAAGAGCGCCCTAGAGCGCTCTTTTTTGATCTGCTGATTTACTTATTTATCTATTTCTTGGCGGTTCGTTTACCCAACCAGTAACCGATGCCTAACGGTGCAAAGAACACTACTAAGATAAACAGGATGAAGTAAATAATCACACCTTTGATTAACTCCATCAGTTTATCAATCGCCAGTACCACCACCTCTTGAGCGACACGATCAAGGTCTTGCGTGAACAGTTCTCTTTCTGAAGTCACAATGCCGGCAATCTCGATGCGCTCTTTCGCAATCATCTCTACCAGAGCTTCTCTCTCACGTGTCACCATTTTTTCTAATGCCACACGCTCTTCAGTGAGCATTGCTAATTTTTGGTCTGTCTTGTCGCTAAGATCGTTGAGTAGAGGCTGCATTTCTGTCGACATAATAGAAGCCAGTGTTTGCATGTACTCCGGGTTGTTCTCAATGAAGTCTTGCATGCTTTCTGATGTTTGACGAAGGCTTTCCAGCGTCATCGATAGGTCTTCACCCGTTAGTGAGCTATTTAATGCAACCAGCTCCGCCTTCCACGACATCAGTTTCGGTGTCTGGTCAGCCATAAGGCTTAAACGATCAGATGCGTCACTCATGGCTTCTGGCATGGTGCCTAAGCTCTGAACGATTTGCGATTCGTCTTTACCAAGGTAACTTAGCCATTCACGGTAAGCAGGTGTGCTTCTGAATGTGAGGTCTTTAAATGGGTGGCTAGCAGCAAACTGCGCAACGAACGCTTTGCTGTTTTTGAAATCACTCGAGCTCAATACACCCTTTGCCAGCTTCTCGGCTTCTTGATCAAGAAAACGAGCTGTCTCTACTGCATTATCCGTCACGAACAGATCCGCGCCATCGCCTTGGCTATAAAACTGATTCATTTGAGCAGTGAAAACCCACGAATCAATTAACGCAGACATAGGGGAAGTTTGGTAAGCCGCTTGTTGTAAACCCTGCTCTGCATGGATCTTCCAAAGCAACACATAAGATTGATGTAAGGTGTCATCAGCAGGGTAAGATTGCGCGATGAGATCGGCTGAGTCTTCTACTCGTGTAAAGAACATCTTGGCGTATTCACGCGTCATGATCCGAGCATTTAACTCTTGTTGAGTGAGAGGCGTCGTTTGACTATCTAACTTAACTTCTAAGAGAGAACAACCACTTAGCACAATGCTAAGCACCAACACCATCCAACTTCGACTCGAAACTCGTAACATATAAACCTCTGACAAAGACTAAGGGCGCGGATTGTATGAGCGCTTCGTCAGAGTATTGTCAAAAATCCTGTAAAAGTTAACGCTGACTGTCTAAATATTCATGAGCAGAATCCACAGAGGCTTTTATGGCCTTCTCTAATTCAGCTAAATCATGTTCACTGATCGCTCTGGACTGCTTCATTGTCATTTCAATACTTGCGGCAATGATGGCTAATCGAGACGCTTTAATACTGCCAGCCACACCTTTTAAGCTATGTACAATGCGAGCAGCGGTGGTTTCATCTTTGGTCAGCAAAGACTTAAACTTCTCGTAGTCACCTGCGTGGTCTTGTACAAACACACCAAGCAAGAGTTCGACAGACTCAGCGTCACCATCGAGCGTTTCTAACATGTCTTCAATATCAATCGCAGGCTTTGAATCTGTGACACTGGCAACGTGTTTCTCGACTACTGGTGCCTGCTCAGAGGCTTGCTGAATAGAGTCTTGTACAACGGGTTGGCTTGTAACGTTAACGCTCTGCATAGGTTGAGAGGCGGAAGACTGGCGCGTTGGCCTGTTCTCGGATACATAAGCGTCACTATCTGCTTGTTTCACTGCTGAGGAAACAACATCGCTATAAGAAGCGTCTTCCTTACTTGAATTAATTTCTAGTTCAGAGCTGAGTTCTTGGTCTGCTTCTTTCATCGTTTTTGTGGACCTAACGCCCCAAAACACTATCCCGCTCATCGCCACCAAGCTTAAGCCTAGCATCACCAACAATAGGTTGAATTGACGATCATGGAACTCAGCTTCGAGTTTTATGATCTGTTCATTTACTGAGTTTTTCTTAATCTTATCAACCAAATAGTTAAGCTGAGCGTAATCACTCAACAATGCTGACGCATCAGCCAGTAGTTGTTGGAGTGCATCTTGTTCTTCGTTTTCTAAGGAATAAGATTTTTCTAGAATGGAATCAAAGGCGCGATAAGTCGCTGACGAACTTTGATTTTCAGAATACATGGCTTCAAATACCACAACACCGAATTCGTTGAGGAGCGGTTTTAGCTGAGGGGAAAGCTCTTTATCAGCACGCAAGATCTTAATGTTATCAACGATGTCTTGAACTTGGCTTTCTATTGGAATGAACTCATCGAACTTTTCTAGGAACTGATCAGCTACGTACAACAGTTGGTTGACATCAGGACGAAACAAGGCGTGTTGGAAATCAGATTCAATCTGCAGTCGGATCGAATAAACCAACTGAGCATCGAGTGCGAGATCATTGATACGAGAGACTCGAAGCGGTTCTGAGAAATAAAGCGATTGCCTCAATTCGTTGACTCGAATACCGAGCTCTTCGATTTGAGCTAGAGAATTGGTGTAGGAACGGCTTAGATTAAGAAGAGCCAATGAAGGAAGTAACCACAGAGCCAAGAGCACAACCAAAAAGGTGGCTGGTTTTTTAAAGCGTTTGGGCTTTGCTACTGATTGTTCCATCTATATTCCTTGTGCGTGTTAACTTGAAGCCATGACCGTAGCTAAAAGATTAAGCACAAAATAAGCGACAACGTCCTGCTGCCGCTTTTATCCGTTAACTTCGGACTATGACTTATTGCGAGTCAGTTGGTCACGTAAGTTCGGTGGAGTGCCTTTAATCGTTAGCGTGTCTGTCTCCGGATCGTAAAAGATACGTTCGCCTAGAAGCAGACTATCAAAACTAACATTCAAACCGCCACCAGCACCAACAAATTTTGTTAGTTTACGCATAGTTGCGCGATCGGCTGGGAAGCTGTCTTCTAACTCGTAGCCTTGCTCACTAGTATAGTCAAAGAAGCTTGTGCCATCTGTGCTTGCTGGCAACTCACCAGAAAGTTCACGAACTTGTACTTCATCGCCCGCTTTAAGCTGCTCGTTACAGTAATCCGCAACCTGCTTTTTGTAGCTGATCGCTTCTTCTTTCTCTAATTTAGAGTCAGAAACGAAGTCTTCTACCGCTTGCATCAGTACTTGGTTCTGCTGTTTCGCATCCAAACCAACTTCAGCTTGTAAGAAATCTAAGAAGAAATCCGCGACTTTACGGCCAACACGTCCTTTAATGTAAGTTAAGTAACGGTTTGACTCTTTATCAGTCTCATAAGTTGAAAGGTCTAGACGAGCCGCGATATCCATTTTTGAGATATCAAGGTAGTCAGTCGCACTAATATCAAGCCCTTCAGTTACCTTTAGGCTTTGGTTTGAAGGCAATAAACCAATGAAAAGGTAATCTGTTGCAAGTGACTGATATTCAGCCATTACCAAGATACCTTCGTCAGCGAATGGGTACTTTGATAGTTCGTCTTTTAGACGTTGCGCACTCTTTTGAGAAAAATCGTAAAAGTTTGTCTCACCAGCACGAAGTTGATGCAACCACTGCTGGAATTCGCTGTCAGATTTGAAAGAACCAAACCCTTTGCCTGCTTTTGAATTAAAAACACGGTGAAGTTCAGCAACTAGGCTTTCAGATGAAGCATCGTTTTCTAGAGATTCAGCACGATAGTTAACAATCAGCTCATCCTGATCGTTCTTGCTCAGCTGGTGTAAAATTACGTTGGAAAGGTGAAGGCTCATAGTGAAAATATTACCGTTCAGGTTTCAGTTGTCGTGCATAGTAGGTTATCATAAGCCGCTTTTACTATCATTATTAGAGTCCTTATGCCGATTATATCTAAATACACAGATGATCAAGTTGAAAAAATCCTAGCTGAAGTAGGTGCTGTACTAACTAAGCACAAAGCTTCGCCAGAACTTTCACTGATGATCGCTGGAAATATCGCAACCAATGTCTTAAATCAGAATGTTGCTGCTTCACAACGCAAAGGAATTGCTGAAAAATTTGCCGAGGCTTTAATTTCTTCTCTTGAAGATAAAAAGTCTCACTAAATTTGATTGACGGATAAAAGAATTATAAATGGTAGACAGCGCAAACTCATATAGCGATCGTGTATCTCGACTGGTTGGTTGGGGTCACTGGTTTGCATTTTTCAACATCATTGCTGCGATGTTGATTGGTACTCGTTATATTACTCAATCTGCTTGGCCAGAAACCTTGCTAGGCCAATTCTATTTGGCTGCATCGTGGGTTGGTCATTTTGGCTTTTTAGTGTTCGCGCTCTATCTATTAGTGCTGTTCCCGCTCACTTTTATTCTTCCGTCGAGGAAGTTATTACGTTTGGTTGCCGTTATCTTCGCGACCATAGGTTTAACTGTCCTACTGATTGATACCCAAACGTATCAAAATATAAACCTCCACCTGACGCCTGTCGTGTGGGAGGTTTTATTCAGTGGAGAGGAATCTGCATTCACGTCTGATTTGCAGCACCTCTTCATTGTTATGCCGCTTATCTTCTTGCTGCAACTCGGTCTATCTGAGTGGGTTTGGCGTAAGCAGCGTAAACTGTCTCATAAACACATTGGCCGTCCGATTACTGCCGTCTTCTTCTTGTGTTTCATCAGCAGCCACTTGACCTACATGTGGGCTGATGCGTACTTCTATAACCCAATTACTAGCCAGAAAGCGAACTTCCCACTGTCTTACCCAATGACAGCGAAAAGCTTTATGGAAAAACATGGCCTATTAGACCGTGAAGAGTACCTTGAGCGTTTAGAAGCGAACAAAGAGAATGTAAACCTAGTTAGCTACCCGCTAGAAAAAATTCAATACAACCGCCGCAGTGATGATCTTAATATCCTGATGGTGAGTGTGAACAACCTTCGCTCTGACGCTCTTAATGCGACAGCGATGCCAAACAGCTATGCCTACGCACAACAGTCGATCAACTTCACCAACCACTACAGTTCAAGTAACGATATGTTTGGTATTTTTGGCTTGTTCTACGGCCTACCGAGCAGCTACGCAAGCAGCATTGAAGCTCAGGGGTCAAGCGCAGTATTGCTCGATGTTTTAGAGAATCACGATTACAAGTTCGCTGCTTTCAGTGGCGACAACTTTAGTGATGCACTGTACTCGGATATCATCTTCCGAGGCCGTGATGTGATGCCAGAGCAAGCAACTTATGATGACCAGAGTGCCATAAAAGCTTGGTCTAACTGGATTCAATCACCGCAAGCTAAACGCCCTTGGTTTAACTTTATTGAATTAACCACACTGGATAACTTCGCCAGCTACGATTCAAGTTCAGAGTCGGACTCTACGCTAACGACAGCAGAGCGTTTTGCAGCAGACTATCAAAAGTCGGCGACAGCGGCCGATGCTCAGCTAGCAACTATCTACGCTGAACTGGAACGCTTAGAGCTTGCCGATAACACGGTGGTTATCATTACCTCTAACCACGGTACTGAGTTTAACGAAACCAAAACCAACAGCTGGGGTGCAAACTCCAACTACAGTCGTTATCAGTTACAAGTACCACTGTTTATCAGCTGGCCTGGCAAGTCTGCTTCTGAATACACCCACCGTTCTAGTCATCTAGACGTGTCAGTAACACTGATGCAAGAGCTATTGGGTGTATCTTCGAACCCAACAGATTTCAGTAGTGGTCGCAGCCTGTTTAATGAACGTAACAGAAAGTGGATTCTCGCGGGCGACTCTCGTGAACTTGCTCTTGTTACTGACCAGCAAACAACGGTGTTGGATAAATTTGGTAACTACAAATTGTACGACCAAAATTACAAGCGCCTGAAAAACGTAAGCCCTCGCTTACCTGTGTTGATGCAAGGCCTGACAGAGCTACAGCGTTTCTACACAAAAAATGACTAAATAGTCAGCAAACAGCAAAGGGAAGCCAATGGCTTCCCTTTTTATTGCCGTGAATGATTAGAAAACAAGCAACAAAACAAAATTATGAAAATTAAGGGTTTACAAGATCCTCCACCCCTTATATTATTCACGCCACTGGAGGGATGGCT
>NZ_JBFROI010000044.1:0-27081 GCF_041471405.1 Vibrio sp. 10N.261.52.C11 | reverse complement strand
CTTAAGTGAACGGCATTAGCCTTAGGCGCTTTCTTATATTTCACGGTGTTGCTTATCTCAATGTCGCTTGGGAGAGTTTTGCTCTCATTTCCATTTCACCAATATTGAACTGGCGAACATCAATGGTTGCAATATCATTGCACTCGTTACATGCATGATGACACTTACCATCTAGGTAGTCGTGCTTTTTAACTAGGCTTGGCTTTTTGCACCAATCACAAACGCCTTCTATTGTGAACATATTCTCTCCTCACCTGTTTAAGTCAGGTGTATTTTCGGCGCAAATTATGACACAAGTAAGACCCATTAGTTAATAGTTTGTTACCCGTTTTTGAGAGGGGGATCGATTGCAACACCAATAAAATCGATATCTTTGAGATCTAGGAAAATGAAGATGTGTGTTTGTTTACGGTTTTGTAACATTTTGTAAAATGGTTTTTAGCGCATTGTTCAAACGTTTCATTTCTTCGTCACATCCGTGACCATCTGGATGGTAGATCTTTGATAGCTGTTTGTATCGGATCTTGATGCTTTTCTGGTCGGGGATTGAGCTAGGTGTGTAGCCAAATAGCGCGCAGGCCACCTGCAAATTACTCAGACCTTTGCTGTTTTTCTGCTTCTTCAATTCGTGGAACATAGTGTTCAGCTGGCGTTTTTGCTGCTTAATCGTAAGGTCCTTCGAGCTAAGCTGCGCTTCAAGTGATTGTTGTTGCTGTCGCGAATCACCCGACTTTAGAGCTTGTCTTTTTCTTGAGATAACGAGCGTCGCAATAATGCTGATGATTGAAATCAACACGGCCAACGCAGCACCAATCATATAGTCAGAGCTAGTTAGGTTAGAACTGGAGAGGTTAGAGCGTGATGCTTGGTTAGATTGAACGTGCTTAGATACCCCCTGACTGGTGTCTATTTCAGAGTCGATGCTGTCATCGAGCTGTTCTATTGAAGAGATCTGTTTTGCACGTTGCTGGTTGAATTGTGCTTCCAAAATGCGGTTGTAGCCCTCTTCTGCTTGTGGATTATCTTTTAAGGCTGCTTCATACCATAGCTGCGCTTTATCTAATGGTTGAAGGAGGTCTTGTTCTAGCGAGGATTCGTAGAGTTTTGCTACCTCGATAGGTGCGCGCTGGTTACCTTGCAACGCCGCTTTAATAAACCATTCCAAAGCAAGCTTGTTACTTTGTTCAACACCTGTACCTGCCAAGTACCATTCACCCAGTCTAAATTGCGCGTTTGGGTTGCCGTTTTCTGCTGACTGCGTGTACCAATACAATGCATCACTGGTGCTAACAGGAACGTCGACACCCGATTCATAAGCTTGAGCCAATTGGTATTGAGAAACTGGATCTTGAGGTTGTGATTCTAGTGAAAATTCATCACTGCTTGCTGCGTGCACGAAATGTGTGGTGGACAGTTGAATCGTGGAAAAGGTGAGGGCTAGAAATAGTGTTCTAAGAAATGATGATGACAGAATGTTGGATAGGATCAGCAAAAGATAAGTCTCGTAAAAAAGCCCAGAATCGATATGTCAGTATGAATACGCTTTATGGTCGTTGATTATTATTATCACGTTAAATGAGTAACATAACTGATAAACAACTATATAGAGGTTAATTCAATAGATAAAGATGGACTGGGCTTTAATCGTGCTACTTAAGCGGCAAGATTTGAATTTCTACGCGACGGTTACAAGCACGACCTTGAGAGGTGTTATTGTCACATAGAGGGTAGCGCTCACCGTTACCACGAGCAATAGCACGACCTGCAGCAACGTCTTGAGAGATCAAGAATGCACGAACAGATTCAGCTCGACGCTCAGAAAGGATTTGGTTCGTCGATTCGCTGTCAGTGTGACCTTCAATCACTAGGCTAGTGTCTGGGTATTCAACTAGGATGCGAGCAACGCCGCGAAGGGTATTGTGAATGCTTGATTCCAAAGCGTAAGAGCCAGAATCAAAACCGATGCCGTTTTCTAGGCGAAGTAGAAGTTGGTTTTCACCGACACGTTCAACTTGAACGCCTGAATTCATTAGCTCTTCACGAAGGGCAGCTTCTTGTCGGTCAAAGTAGTAACCAATACCACCACCAACAGCGGCGCCACCGGCAGCACCAATAAGTGCACGTTTACCACGGTCTTTAGAGTCACCAGTTGCAGCACCAGCAACGGCACCAGCGAGTGCACCAATTAGAGCGCCTTGAGTTGCAGAGTTAGCCTCAGATTCGCCAGTTGTCGCGTTTTGGCGTTGAGTTGCCTGACAACCCGTTAAAGCGATAGTAAGCGCTAGGGCTAGTGTGATTTTTTTAACGTATTTCTCCATCATGTACTTCTGTCAAACGAATGAATCCGAGTGACAAACATAGTCCTGTAAATCTTATTGATGGTTTTTATCAATACGTCGAAGCAATGTAAAGTGGCTCTATGATTTAGTTATCTTTTTAGCTGCCTGGGTACCGCCAACTGGTCGATTAACAGACAATTTACGACCTTTCTTCAAACCAACTTCATAATCGGCGGTGAGGTTTTTCATCGCTTCTCTCAGTTGCTGTTTGAACGTTTCACGGTCGATATTTTTGAATTCTTTATCAATGTAATTATTGATCTTGTTGTTTGATTCGTCGTCTGGGGTAATAGTTGGTAGCTTTTCAAGCGCACCTTCAACCCAGCCTGAAACAAACGAGTTCACGCGGCGTGTCACTTCTAAGGACCCTGTGCCAGAGCCAGCAAAGCTATTTCTGAATTGGCCGGTGTGTTCATTCAGTTCACGATAAATGATATCGAAAGCGAACGCTGCGAAGATCGCGCGGTCGGCTTCACCAATGAACTCAACACGCTTGAGGCCTTTATGATTCAGCAATACGGCTTCTACGCCAAATTTGGTGTTGATACCGCGAATAACACGCAGCAGTGTAGAACTGATATTTGCAGGTAACAGGTGACTGGACTGAGTTTTCCCCATCTTGATAAATTCAATATCGTCTTTTTCGAGACCATATTTCAGCATCAAGTTATGCGCCATTTTTATCGCATTGGCAGCTTCATTGACGTTCGCAGAATTTCCAAGCTCAAGACACTTGGCAATTTTCTTTAGGGCTTTTTTCTTATCCATCGACAATTTAATCAGTACCGCAAATTTTTAAAAGTCCAACATTTTACATGTTTTCGCGGGTAACAGAAAGGCAAAACTGGTTTGATGAACAAGGAAGGCGGTGAACATTGAACTGCATGAGCCCAGTTGGCGGTAAAAACAAAAACGCCATCAAGCGTATTGATGGCGTTAGTGACACGTTTTTTCAATATGTCTAGAGCATTCGTAAACTAGATACCCAGTTCATCGAGTAGATCTGCCGCAGAATCATTGCCAGAGCTTTGAGCTGGCTTGTTCGCTTCTTGCATTTTTTTCTGAGTCGCCTCAAGAATGCTATCTGGACATTCGTCTTCTGCGATTTCAAATTCTTCTAATTGAATGAACTCAGTCTTATCCATCGCAAGCTCAAGGTAGAAGATGTTGTTATTAGCGGTAGAGAAGGTCACACGACGAGCTTGTGGACGGTCGAGATTGGTATCAACAGAAAGGTTAACTTGCTTGTTCAGAGCCAGCATTTTCGGTTGGTTTTGTGTGATGTTGGTTTGCAGCTCTTTGCGGATTTTATTGGTGAAATCGCCAACTAATTGGTTCATCAACTCACCCAATACATCACCCACTTCGTCTGAAGTATGAAGCACAGCAAGCTCGTTTTCAGGCATGCCCATATTGCGCATGTAATTGGTGTAGATCTCTAGCGCTGCTTTGGACGTAAAATTAATAACAACGAGACCAGAAAAGCCGCCGTCAAACAGAACGAAGCAACCAAAATCTGGCTTTAGGCTTGTCTTGTTGATCTTTTGAACCATGGCTGAATAGGACACCTGAGAAGCCGTCGCTGAAGTCAGTACGCTTGAGACTGATTGGCATAGTTTAAGAAGGATATCTTCAGTTGTGACTGTTTTGTTTTTTTTCATTGTGATGTGCTCGTGGAGATGTCTTAAACAAAATGTTATTCAGTATATTGTTACTGAATTAAGACGAAAGTGACTATTTCTCCATTCTTGCACTGAGATTCTGATTTGATCACCTTTTTATATGATCTTAATAGTAGTAAAGTGACGAAATTCAAAGAAAATTATTAAAAATCTCAGATAACCCAATGCTGATAGGATCAGCGAAGTAGGGGCAGGAAGCAAATGTTACCAAGACTTCAACTCAATGCTGATGTCGATCCAGTTGTCGTACGCTTTTTAGATGAACTAAAAACAGCGGGCTTTACTGGCGACATTGAATCTCAATATTCTAGCCGTTTGGCTGTGGCGACTGATAATAGTGTCTATCAGCAATTGCCGCAGGCGGTCATCCTTCCTAAAACAACACAAGACGTTGTGCTTATCGGTAAAGTGGTTTCTAAATCCGCTTACGAACGCGTGACTTTTTCCCCTCGTGGCGGCGGTACCGGAACCAACGGACAATCTTTAACAAAAGGTGTCGTGGTTGACCTGTCGCGATACATGAATAAGGTTCTTGAGATTAACGAGAAAGAGGGCTGGGTAAGAGTTCAGTCTGGTGTCGTTAAAGATCAATTGAACGACGCTGTTCGCCCTTATGGTTACTTTTTTTCTCCAGACCTTTCTACCAGTAACCGAGCAACCTTGGGTGGCATGATCAATACCGATGCTTCGGGCCAAGGGTCATTGAAGTACGGCAAAACGTCTGACCATGTATTGTCGCTGCAAGCGGTGTTCGCAGATGGTTCATGTCTAGAATCTGATTTATCACACGGCTTACCTGTAGAGGGTGAATTCGCTCACCATGCACTTGCGGTGACAGAGGCGGTTTGTCGAGACAAACGCGCTCAAATCTTAGATAAATTCCCTCCGCTGAATCGCTTCTTAACAGGCTATGACCTAAAGAATGCAATCAACGAACAAGATGACAGCTTTGACCTAACTCGCGTTCTATGTGGCGCTGAAGGTTCTTTAGCATTCATCACGGAAGCAAAGTTAAACCTAACCAAGATTCCAAAAGCGCGCACACTGGTTAACGTGAAATACAACACGTTTGATTCTGCGCTGCGTAATGCGCCGTTCATGGTGGAAGCGAAAGCACTGTCTGTTGAAACGGTAGATTCAAGAGTATTGAACCTAGCGAAGCAAGACATCGTTTGGCACACCGTGAGCGATTTGCTGACTGATGTTCCGAACAAAGAGATGCTTGGCATCAACATGGTTGAGTTTGCAGGCCAAGATGAAGCGGAAGTTGAACAGCAAGTTCAAGCGCTGACTGCACGCCTTGAAACCATGGTTGAAAGCGAAGAAGCCGGCGTGATTGGTTTTCAAGTTTGTAGCGATTTGGCGAGCATTGGCCGAATCTACAACATGCGTAAGAAAGCAGTGGGTCTGTTAGGTGCGGCGAAAGGCCGAGCTAAGCCAGTCGCTTTTGCTGAAGATACTTGTGTACCACCAGAAAACCTCGCGGATTTCATCTCTGAATTTAGAGTGTTACTCGATTCAAAAGAGTTGAATTACGGCATGTTTGGTCACGTTGACGCGGGCGTATTACACGTTCGTCCAGCATTGGATCTGTGTGACCCGATGCAAGAAGCATTGATGCATGAAGTCTCTGATGAAGTGGTTAAGCTGGTGGCGAAATACGGCGGTTTAATGTGGGGCGAGCACGGTAAAGGTTTCCGTTCTGAGTATGGCCCAGACTTCTTTGGTGAAGAGCTGTTTACCGAATTAAGACGTATTAAAGCAGCATTCGACCCGCACAACAAGATGAACCCAGGCAAGATCTGTACGCCTTTAGAAAGTGACGCTGAATTGGTGAAAGTCACCGATACCAAGCGTGGTTTCTACGACCGTCAGATCGACGTACAAGTTCGTGACAGCTTCAAGCAAGCAATGGAATGTAACGGTAACGGCTTGTGTTTCAACTACGATACTAGCTCGCCAATGTGTCCTTCAATGAAAGTTACGGCTGACCGACGTCACTCACCCAAAGGCCGCGCAGGCTTGGTAAGAGAGTGGTTGCGTCAACTGACTGAACAAGGCGTTGATATTCTCGACCTTGAGCAAGAAGCGTTGAAAGACAACACACCCGTTAAGACTATGATTGAGCGTGTTCGCAATACGATGAACAAACGCCATGAGTACGATTTCTCGCATGAAGTTCATGAGGCGATGAACGGTTGTTTGGCGTGTAAAGCGTGTGCGAGTCAATGTCCGATCAAAGTCGATGTACCAAGTTTCCGTTCTCGATTCTTGAACATCTACTACTCGCGTTACCAGCGCCCTGCAAAAGATTATCTAGTTGCCAACATTGAAACCATGCTGCCGCTGATGGCGAAAGCGCCAAAAGTAGTCAACGCTGCATTGGGTCAAAAGTGGATCCAAACGGCAACAGCTAAAACGGTCGGTTATGTTGATGCACCATTGATGTCGGTGCCTACGCTCAAAAATCGTCTAGCGAGTAAAGAGCTGCAACTCTTCGATTTACAGTATTTAGAAGGCTTGTCTTCTGAACAGAAGAAACAGCATGTGCTGATCGTTCAAGACCCGTTTACCAGCTTCTATGATGCCGAGGTGATTGAAGACTTCGTCACTCTGGCTCAAAAACTTGGCAAAACTCCGGTACTGCTGCCGTTTAAACCGAATGGTAAAGCGTTGCACATCAAGGGCTTCTTAAATCGTTTTGCACGTGAGGCGAAATCGACTTCGGATTTCTTGTCGATGGTGGCGGATATCGGAATTCCTTTGGTCGGTGTTGATCCTGCTCTTGTGCTTTGTTACCGCGATGAATACGTCGAGATCTTAGGTGACAAGCGCGGCGACTTTGATGTACTTACTGTGCATGAATGGTTAATGCCATCGCTAGGTGAGTTCGAAGCACGCTCAGCAAGTGAAGATATGTGGTACTTGTTTGCTCACTGTACTGAGAAAACCAAAATGCCGAACGCTGAAAAAGAGTGGGGTACTATCTTCAAACACTTTGGGGCGGCGTTAACCAGCGTTCCTGTCGGCTGTTGTGGTATGGCGGGAACTTTCGGCCACGAAGTCGATAAGCTACAAATGTCGAAAGACATATATGGTTTAAGCTGGAAGCCTCAAATGCAGGACTTACCAAAAGATCGTTGCTTGGTGACGGGCTATTCTTGCCGCAGCCAAGTGAAGCGTTTTGAAGGTGAGAAGCTTGCTCACCCATTACAGGCGCTAGCAAAAATTCTCTAATACATTTAGCCCAGCAATTGCTGGGCTTTTTTCTAAACTAACAAAGGAATGTTAATAAGGAAAAGTATGAAATTTCTAGAATTAAAAGTACCACCAGTTGCACTGTTCATTATTGTATTCGTAGCATCATACTTCTGCGCTCAACAGTTGAGCCAAGGGACACTGGCATTGCCTTATGGAATGATTGTGTTAGGAATCGGAGTCACATTGAGTGGTGTGATCGGAATATCCGGCATATTGGAATTTCGAAAACAGAAAACCACCGTTAACCCGATCAAAGTAGAAACCGCTTCAGCCGTCGTGGACAGTGGAATTTTTGGCTACACGCGAAACCCAATGTACTTAGGGTTGTTCATCCTGCTATTTTGCTTTGGCTACTTCTTCCAGAATATCTTCAGTGTACTACTTAGCTTTGGCTTCGTAATCTACATGAATTACTTCCAAATCAAACCCGAAGAGCGAGCACTAGAACAATTATTCGGCGCAGAATATGTTGATTACAAACAAAAGGTTAGACGCTGGATTTAGTGATGATTTGAGTGCTGGCTTAGTAATCGAAATAAAAAAGCCCAGCTTGAGATTATCAAGCTGGGCTTTATTGATCTTGTTCTAGAGCTGATTAAGCAGCGGCTGTGAACTGAGCTAGAAACATCTCTTTGCGTTCGTTGAAGCGGTTTACTAGGTCGTCTACAGAAGCTTGGTCGTATGGCTTAAGGCCACTTGCTACCATACGCTTCACGCCTTTACCTACTACTTCGCCGTCTTCTTTGAAATCGAAGTTCAGGGTCACGATGCCACGTTTGCCTTCAACATCAAAAGTCGCGCCAGAGAATTCAACTTCTGGGTGAGACAGGTCTAGGCGAGTAAATTCAACTTCCATGCTCTCGTAAATCACTAGAGGACGTTGGCAGTTGATCATCATTTGTTGTTCTTCCATAAGAGGAACCATGATGTGTGGGAAGTTCATGCCAGAGAACTTAACGTAGTTTGTTACTACGTGCTCGATGAATGCTTGATCATGGCTCTTCTCACCTTCACAAGACATGTGTAGGTACTCTTTACCATTTGCATCGATAAGTGAGCTCTCTTTTTCACACTTGTTGTCAACGCTTAACGCAATACCGTTACCAACCATACCTGAAAAATCAAAACGCATTTTTTGGCTGATGCCTTCTTTTTGCAGAAGTACTGCAAATAAAAGATCGCCAGGTACACAGAAGCGCTTGTTGTCTTCATCGTGAATCGGGTTGAAATCGCCAGCTACTTTTTTAGCAAAGTGGCTTGCTTGTTCACGAGTGAATTGAAATTGATTGTCTTCAGTAGAAAAGTAAGGTGTCAGAAACATAGTATCGCTATTAGTCATCAAATCTGGGGTGGATTATAGCTAACTAACTTCGATCTAATGGTCTATCCAGTTAACTTTGCTTATATATCAGTCAATTAGATAAATACGTTGGATGGTATGTGACGATTTTGAGGGGAATAGGGGCTTGGATTCAATGCAACAAGGGCTAATCAATAGCCCCTGTTTATATGACGTGCTATTTCGCCAAACCTTAGAAGCTACACAGTAGGCCTTCTGGCATTAGATGGTTATGCACTGATAATTTGAGCAGTAGATTTGCTTGCTCGATATCAGGTGAGAAGTAACGGTCTTTGTCGTAGAAGCTGACTTTCTCGCGCAGTATCTGTTTTGCTTCTTCTACTCGAGGAGAAGAGAGATTTGGTGCTCTAAAATCCAAGCCTTGTGCTGCTGCTAAGTATTCAACAGCCAAGATGCCACGGGTGTTTTCTGCCATGTCACGCAGTCGACGACCCGCAAAGGTTGCCATAGATACATGATCTTCTTGGTTTGCCGATGTTGGAAGGCTGTCTACTGATGCTGGGTGTGCCAGTGTTTTATTCTCGCTTGCCAGAGCAGCAGAGGTTACTTGAGCAATCATAAAGCCTGAATTAACGCCGCCGTTATCGACCAAGAAAGGTGGAAGTTTGCTTAGTGCGCTATCAATCAGCAGTGCCATTCTTCGTTCAGAAAGGCTAC
This sequence comes from Vibrio sp. 10N.261.52.C11, assembly GCF_041471405.1. Taxonomy (NCBI): domain Bacteria; kingdom Pseudomonadati; phylum Pseudomonadota; class Gammaproteobacteria; order Vibrionales; family Vibrionaceae; genus Vibrio; species Vibrio sp. 10N.261.52.C11. The sequence goes on along the minus strand of NZ_JBFROI010000044.1, from coordinate 17,782 downwards.
CAATTTCTGCAATCGCAAGTGCTAGGTTATCCGCTGCCATTGCCACAGGTTCTGCGTGGAAGTTACCACCTGAAATAATGTCGCCGTCTTCAGCAAATACCAGTGGGTTATCCGATACCGAGTTCGCTTCAACGTTTAACGTTTCTGCTGAATTACGAATTTGCTGTAAACAGGCACCCATCACTTGAGGCTGACAGCGCAACGAGTAAGGGTCTTGAACCTTTTCACAGCAAGTGTGTGATTCACCAATCTCACTCTTTTGATCAAGCATATGGCGATAAGCAAGCGCGGCATCCATTTGACCACGATGACCACGAACGCGATGAATTCGAGGGTCAAACGGACGACGACTACCCAGCGCTGCTTCTACAGACATCGCGCCACATACGGTTGCAGACGCGAATAAGTCTTCAGCTGCAAACAGACCTTCTAATGCAAAGGCAGTCGATGCTTGTGTGCCGTTTAACAGAGCTAAGCCTTCTTTCGGAGCAAGTGTGATTGGCTCCAAGCCAGCGATCTGCATTGCTTCTAAGCCAGTGATGATTTTGCCGTTGTGGCGCGCTTGGCCTTCACCTAGAAGTACCGTACTCATGTGGGCGAGGGGAGCAAGATCTCCTGAAGCACCCACAGATCCTTTTTGTGGAACACACGGATAAACCTGTGCGTTCACAAGATCGATAAGAGCATTGATGACCTTGAGTCGGATACCCGAGTAACCACGAGACAAGCTGTTAATCTTTAACACCATCATCAAGCGCACGGTTTCATCAGACATGAACTTGCCAATGCCCGCAGCGTGAGAAAGTACGATACTTTTCTGTAGAACTTCGAGATCTTCAGGCGCAATCTTGGTGTTTGCTAATAAGCCAAAACCCGTGTTGATGCCATACACAGTGCGGTCTTCAGCAATCACTTGTTCGACAACTTGCATGCTCGCTTCGATATCCGGGATTGCTGCAGGATCGAGTGATAAGTTCACAGGGCTACGGCTGATTTTTCGAAGTTCAGATAGGCCAAGAAGTCCTGGCTTAAGTAATAAGTTCAACATGTTCTCTCCAGACATTAAAGGCGACGAAGTTCTTCGTTTAGCATAGGTAAATCAAGCTTCTGCTCTTTGGCACATTGCTTGGCAATATCGTAACCTGCATCAGCATGACGCATAACGCCGGTTGCTGGGTCATTGTGAAGTACGCGAGCAATACGCTGTGATGCATCTTCACTGCCGTCACAACAAATCACCATGCCTGAGTGTTGCGAGAAGCCCATACCAACGCCACCACCGTGGTGCAAAGAAACCCAAGTTGCGCCGCCCGCTGTGTTCAGAAGGGCATTCAATAGAGGCCAATCTGATACGGCATCTGATCCATCCATCATGCCTTCTGTTTCGCGGTTCGGGCTTGCTACTGAACCTGAATCTAGGTGGTCACGACCGATAACAACTGGTGCTTTCAGTTCGCCATTTTTCACCATTTCATTGAATGCTTGGCCTAAGCGTTCACGATCTTTCAAGCCAACCCAACAAATACGCGCAGGCAGGCCTTGGAACTGAATGCGTTCACGCGCCATATCTAGCCAGTTATGTAGATGTGGGTTGTCTGGAATCAGTTCTTTTACTTTTTGGTCTGTTTTGTAGATGTCTTCTGGGTCACCAGATAGTGCCGCCCAACGGAAAGGACCAATACCTTCGCAGAATAAAGGTCGAATATAAGCCGGAACGAAACCCGGGAAATCAAACGCGTTTTCTACGCCTTCTTCCAGTGCCATTTGGCGAATGTTATTACCGTAATCCACGGTCGCTGCGCCGCGGTATTGCAGGTCTAGCATCGCTTGTACTTGAATCGCCATAGATTGCTTAGCGGCTTTCACCACTTTTGCTTCATCAATGGAGCGCTCTTGTGCGGCTTTCTCCATCGTCCAACCTTGCGGCAAGTAGCCGTTAAGAGGATCGTGGGCAGAGGTTTGGTCAGTCACCACATCAGGTGTGATATTGCGTTCAACTAACTCTGGGAAGACGTCTGCGGCGTTACCTAATAAGCCAACAGAGATTGGCGTGTCTGACTCTTTAATCATTGCCATCGCTTCATCTAAGCTGGTGGCTTTTTTGTCTACATAGCCAGTACGCAAGCGGTAGTCGATTCGTGATTCATCACACTCCACTGCGATCATTGAGAAGCCAGCCATCGTTGCAGCAAGAGGTTGAGCGCCGCCCATTCCACCAAGACCGCCCGTTAGAACCCACTTGCCGTTTGCTTCACCTTGGAAGTGCTTCTTCGCGATAGCGACAAAGGTTTCGTAAGTACCTTGAACGATGCCTTGTGAACCAATGTAGATCCAGCTGCCCGCGGTCATTTGGCCGTACATCATCAAGCCTTCTTTATCGAGCTCGTTGAAGTGTTCCCAGTTCGCCCAGTGTGGAACAAGGTTCGAGTTAGCGATCAGTACGCGAGGTGCGTTTTTATGAGTCGGGAACACGCCCACAGGTTTACCGGATTGAACAAGTAACGTTTGGTCGTCCTCTAAACGCTCTAATACTTCAACAATTTTGTCATAACATTTCCAATCACGTGCCGCGCGACCAATACCGCCATACACAACCAGTGCATGTGGGTGTTCTGCCACATCAGGGTCTAGGTTGTTCATCAGCATACGCAGTGGTGCTTCTGTTAACCAAGATTTAGCGCGCAAAGTGGTGCCGTGAGGTGCGCGAATTTCGCGAGTCGTGTCGAGACGAGGGTCACTGTTGTGGTGTTCCGTCATTTTGGAATTCCTTCTGTTTCACGTTATATCGTTGTAGTTGTAGTTGTAGTTGTAGTTATCGGTATAGCTGGATTAGTCGCTGGCCATTGCACTGGCAATATCCCAACATAAACGAGCCGCTAATCGAGCCGTTTGGCCATCGACGTCGTAGTCTGGGTTGTATTCCGCTATGTCCGCGATAATGAGTTTTTCACTGTGTTGGAAAATCTGTTCTAGAAAAGGAGCAAGCGCTTCATAGCTCACGCCTCTTGCCGCTGGTGCACTAACACCCGGCGCAGTCGCCGCTGGGAAGACATCGAGATCAATAGTGAGATAGAGGTAATCACACTCAGCGATGAATTTTTGCAACTTAACCAGTTGAGCAATTTGGTTTACTTGGGTGATATCGCGATCATGTTCGTACCACACACCAAGTCGGTCGGCTTTGTTGAAAAGTGCTTTGGTATTGCTGGCGGCACTTACACCGAGACACGCGTAATGAAATGGCCACTGATGTGTGTGGCAGTATTCGCTAATCTGATTAAAGGGTGTGCCTGAGCTTGGTTTGACGTCAGCGATGTCGCTTTCAAATTCACGAAGATCAAAGTGAGCATCAAAGTTAACGATACCTATCTTAGGTTTGTGATCTGATTGAGTTCTGTGAAGATGCTCAGCTAGGCCTTGGAAAGAAGCCCAAGCGACTTCGTGACCGCCGCCAAGGGTAATCACTTTGTTGGTTGATAGCGCATTGGCAATCACAGTAGCGCACTGCTTCTGGCTCACTTCTAATTGACCATCATTGCACTCGATATCACCAAGATCGGCGATGTGTGCGTCACTGTGCCAAGCCATATTCGCCAACGCTTGGCGTATCAAGTTAGGTGCTTGTTTCGCGCCCACGCGTCCTTTATTTCTTGCAACACCGGCATCGCTGGCAAAGCCTACCAAGGCGATATCACCGTCAGTCAGCTTGTCACTTAACTCACTACTTTGCACTTGCTTGGTAATGTGATGAACGCGAGTACCGAGTGCGCCATCTTCAAGATCATTACGTCCGGTCCACACAAAGTTATGCACGGTTGTTGCGTTCTCTTGGATACCGTTGGATTTAGATTGAGTCATGACACACCTCGCCATTAACAATGCGTTTATGCAGGTGAGGAACACCGACTTGATAGCTTAGATCTGCAGGGTGGTCGATGTTCCAGATAGCCAAATCTGCGGCATAACCGATTTCGACTTTGCCTTTGGTTTGTGACTTACCAATGGCAGCCGCCGCGTTACAAGTTACACCGCGTAGCGCTTCTTCAGGCGTCGTACCAAACAGGGTGCAGCTCATGTTCATCATCAGCGTTAAGTCTGCAAAGGGAGATGTGCCGGGGTTTAGGTCGGTCGCGATCGCCATTGGGATTTTGTGTTCACGAAGTAAAGCAATAGGTGGCTGTTGAGTCTCTTTCAGGAAGTAGAAAGCACCGGGTAGCAAGGTGGCAACTGTGCCTGATTCTGCCAGTGCTTTTACTCCGGTTTCATCAAGGTATTCAACATGGTCAACAGAGAGTGCGCCGTATTTAGCTGCAAGCGCGCTGCCACCCATATTCGAAAGTTGTTCAGTGTGGCCTTTAATCGCGAGGCCATGTGCTTTGGCTGCTGCAAATACACGTTCGGTTTGTTCTAGGTTGAAGCCGATAGATTCGCAAAACACGTCAACCGCATCGGCGAGCCCTTGCTCTGCAGCTTTAGGAATGATCTCTTGGCAAACCAGATCGATATAGCTGTCCGGTTGCTCTTTGTATTCGGGTGGCACAGCATGCGCTGCAAGGAGAGTAGTGGTGATCTTAATTCGGCGATGATTCTCTAAAGCTTTGGCTGCGCGTAACATTTTGAGTTCATCATCAAGTGTTAAACCATAGCCAGATTTTACTTCGATGCTGGTTACGCCACTTCTTAGTAGGCCATCAAGTCTCGGTAATGCCATTTCAACCAGCTCAGACTCTTGCACTGCGCGTGTTGCAGTGACTGTCGCTAGAATGCCGCCGCCTTGCTTGGCGATGTCGGTGTAAGACACACCATTCAAACGCTGCTCAAATTCATTGGCACGATTACCCGCAAATACGAGGTGAGTGTGGCAATCAATTAATCCGGGTGTCACTAGCTTGTTCTTGCAGTCATAGGTGACGTAATCCAAAGAACCATCAACACGTACTTGTTCTAACTCAGAAGCAAGTGCGCCTTGGTTTGAACAAGAGATGGACACGATTTTACCGCTTTCGATAACGATATCTTGAGGGGAAGAGGGCTGATAACCGTCGACTCCCGAGCTCATGGAGACCACTCGTGCATTTTTGAGGATCAAATTCATAATCACCTAGATCTTTTCTAAACATTAAATGTATATACAAATAAATAGGCTAAACGCTGACCCGAATCAAGTCGATGTTGCAAAAATGTGATCGGCGATCAGGATGATGTTCTTTAATTTAGAAGTATCTTGGAGCTTAATTTGTACTTAGAACCAGGATGGTAGAGCAATGCAAAGCTGATGAGGCGCTCTTTACTCCATGTTCTTCTATTCAAAAGTAGGCAAGGTTCTGATTCAGATAGCTTTAGTGACGTTCTGATTTGAGAGTCAGGAATAATGGCTTCAACCGTGTGCTCGATTGCACTCAACGGGCAGCTTTTTGAAAGGTATTCATTGGGTGTAGAGGTTGAAAAGTCTTGCTCTAGGTATTTTGGTGCGGCTTGCGAGTTCACCCAGCGCGCTTCCAATTGAATCGGTGTGTTGTCAGCAAAGTGGATGATTTCACTATAGAATACTTCGGCATTGATCATCACACCTAACCGTGTCGCGGTGCTTTCATCTGCCTTGATGCTCTTGTGCTTGATAACCTGGCTAGCATACGTTTGACCTCGGTCTTTGATCTCTTGTGCGATGTTGTTGATATCAAGCAGCGGAGATTGCGCTTTTTCGTCTGGTTCACAAACAAAAGTACCTAGCCTTGGCTTCCTGATGAGTTTGCCTTCAGACACAAGATCTCGAATGGCTTTATTGACCGTCATTCGACTCACATTGAACTGCTCTGTGAGTTCGAGTTCTGTGGTTATCTGGTAACCCACTGGCCAGTGACCACTGTTGATATTATCGTCTATGAACTGTTTTATCTGAAGGTAGAGCGGCGCTTTCGACATAATGAAACCTTATTTGACTATACAAATAGAGTAACGGAATTTTTCACGATTTCAACATTTCCTCGGGCAATGTGACCTTATTCAACATAGGTGGGGCAAATTGCTTGATTCTGTGAGGCAAGTGTCGCAAATTGTCACGTAATAACTATTCGTAAATCAGATGATTAGAAAGGGAAATAATATGTTTAAGAAATTAAAGGCCTCGTTGGGCATCGGTGCAGCAAAGGTTGATACTGTCTTAGATAATATTGAAGTTTTCCAAGGTGGAGAGTTGTCTGGCAATGTTCACATTGTTGGTGGCGACGTTGAGCAACAAATCGACTTGATTAACTTGGTTCTCAACACAGAAGTAAAAGTAGAAACGGAAGACAGTACCAGCTACGAAACCTTTTCACTGGGTCGTATTCAAGCGGTAGAGCCTTTCGTTATCCAACCGGGCGAAACCAAACTGGTTCCATTCCGACTTAAGTTAAATGATGAAACGCCAGTCACCGCGTTGAACGCACAAATGAACCAATGCCATGTGTGGGTTGAAACCAACCTAGATATAGGCTTCGCGATTGACCCTAAAGACCGTGACTTTATCTCCGTACACCCACTGCCAACAGTTGCTAAAATCATCCAAGGCGTGGAAGCATCCGGTATGGCAATGGTGAAAGCTGACGTAGAGAAGGGCTTCTTAAAAGGCAACAACTTTGCTTCTCGTTCGGGTTGTTACCAAGAGATTGAATTTCGCAGCGGCGGTTTCATGAATAATAAAGAGATCGAGCTGTCATTCATCGTTGAAGGCTCAATGGTTCACTGCCTAGCAGAAATCGATCGCTCAATGAGCTTCCGTGGCGATCAATACGTCTCATTCAGCTTGCCTGCGAACGCTGCCGATTCAGACATTCGTAACGCTGTATCAAGAATCATGAGTGCGTAGTTCCCTTTCTGTTAGTAGTCGCTTTTTCTATTAATAGAGACAAGACAGTACGATTTCTATAGCCGAACTTATCCGTTCGGCTTTTTTGATTCTACTATCTGCCCCGTCCTGAAATGGGTTTACCACTGGTGCCGATAGGCCAATTGAAAAGCAACATCGGTGGAGTTGTCCATATTGAAAATGTTCTCGATTATGGATATCTCAATTGCCGAGCGTTGCATGAGATAGCGATAGCCAAACATCATTTCATTCGCGGCTTCTGAAAACTCAGTTTCACCGTCTTCTGCGCCTTCATACCAACGATACTCTAGGTGTAACTCATGATTTTCAAATAGCGTGAGTTGATATCCTCCCATCCATGACCATGTCGTTTTTTTATGTGAAAAGCTATTCTCCACTTCTCTACTGGACTGATTCGCTAATCCTAAGCTTGTATAGAAGGTATTGATGTCGAGTTGGTATGCATAATTGAGTTGAGCGCTTTGTTCGGTGCTGTTTCCCTTAAATGCACCGTGGCTGACTTTGTTATGATAAAGGGAGACGCCAAAAGATAAGCCATGGTTTTCTATATCTATGATCTGATATTGGGTGTAGAGCGTGAAAGCGCTAGTCAATGTGTCGCCGGAGAAGTCTCGATTATTGACGCCATGGTCTGGTGCATAGATGTCGAATTGGTGTCTCTCTTTCTGATCTCGACCTGCTTGGTCGATGCTAAATAGGTCGTGAAAGTTAATGGTGATTTTGTCGAGATGATTATTGGCGGCGTATAACCAGCGGTAATTGAGCTCTACTTGCCACGCTGTAGTCAATTGCCATCGCAGGCCTGTTTGAAGTTGGTTTTGATAATAGTCTAAGTGATAGCCGTGGGAGTTAGCCCAGATACTCGCAGCAGTTAAGGCTGTAAATACTTCAACCTTATTCTCTTCAAGAGGGAAGCCTGAACGGAGCGACGGGGTGAGGCGAACCGACTGCAGTGGTGCTTGGGTATAACTGATTAAGGGGCCGTAATCTTTATTGGCCCAAGCCGCTGGAGTGTAAATAGCAGCAGTTATGATTAACGGCAAAGAGGGTATTAACGATATAAAAGTAGCCTGTCTCTCCATATGCACCTCATCCGTATTCCGTCACTTATCTATAGCTTAGTTCGAAAGGTGAGTTTTAAAAGTAGAGAGATGAAGACCACGGTGCTCAAAGGCACTGTAGATTAATGAAGAGTCATTGAAGTAATACTACCTGTTACTTTGTTATTTTAACTTGTGCTCGTTTGTGAACTCGGTATTTAGGCCTATTGGGATACATCTATTCGTGTCACGTTACTCTACCGCCTCATCGGTAATCTGGGATTGAAATGTCATTAGGCTTTCTAGTTTTTTTGCTGCAAGCTTCAACCTACCGGCTTTAGTGAGTAAGTCACTAACACTCAACCTCAATGTAGGTGCGTGTATTGCCATGCCTGCAATCATATTTCCGTCTTGATCACAAACTGGGACTGCAATGGCAACCATACCTTCAATGAGCTCTTCATTGTCGATGCTAATACCACGAATCCCAATCTCGTCGAGCTCTCTGTTTAGGTCGTCGACGTTGGTAATCGAATGTTTTGTTTGTGGTTCTAGTGTTAGGGTCGAAAGTATCTGCTTTCGTTTATTTCTTGGCATTAAGGCCAAAAATAGCTTGCCACTAGCAGTACAGTGCAGAGGTAACCTCGAGCCTAATTTTAAGTTGACCATCATAGGCCAATTAGCCTCAACACGCTCAAAATACAACAATTCATATCCATCTAATACGGATAAGTTACAGGTTTCCTGTATTTCGTCTGTTAATTCTTTTAAAACCATCTGGCGAGGTGCGCGCCCATCAAAATGTGACAGGACGTCTAGAGACATTTTTTTAAATCGAGAACCGATAGACAAGAAGCGACCTTGGAGATCTCTCGCAATAATATCCTCCTCTTCAAGTTGACTGAGTATCCGGTGTACGCTGGCCTTAGGAAGGTTTAGGAACAAAGCAATATCAACCGCTGTAACGGGGCGTGTCTCACTAGCGATGAACTCAGTAATCTTAAATGCACGTGACAGTGCTGAATTACTTGACGATTCGTTATTGCTCATGCTGCTTCTCCTTTGTTTTTTCTGATAAATTTGCAAGCAATGGGTCATTGCTTGCAAATTCGGTTAATCTACTTTAGCCGCCAAATTGAACCAAGAATAATGAAATGCTCGGTAATAAAGCAATCAAAACCCACGAGATAAATAGCGCTGTGAAGTAAGGTATGACAAACCGAACTAACTTACCATAAGGGATCCCGGTTACGCTACTTGCGACATATAAATTTAAGCCGAACGGTGGTGTGACAAAACCAATTGCAGCTCCGACTAAGAAGATAACTGAAAAATGAATCGGATCGACGCCAATGCCTGTGGCAATAGGTGCGAGAATTGGAGCTAAAATAATGGTAACCGGTAAGCTTTCTAAGAGCATCCCGGCTAAAAGTATAATCCCCATACACATAAATAAGACTGCGTAATAGCTTCCGAATCCATTAAGTGCGTTACCAATTATTTCACCGACTCCCATCATGGAAAGTAATTGTTGCATGACGACAGAAATCGCGATTAATGGTGCTAGCATCCCTGTAATCTGCCCTGATTTGAGCATCACAGAAGGAATGTTTTTGAAATGTAAGTCTTTGGTCAGAATACAGCCTGCGATAATTGTGAACCCAACGGTGAATGCAGCGGCCTCTGTTGGTGAGAATGCTCCAGAGTAAATGCCGTAGACGACTACACCAATAGTAATGAAGCCGAGGTAAGCGCGTCTTGCATATTTGAAACTGGTCTTTGCGACAAAAGGAATAACTGTTCCCCATCCTTGTTTTCGAGCAACTAGATGGCATGCGAACATCATCGCTAATACCATGAGGCTACCTGGCAGCATTCCTGCAATAAACAGATCCGTTATGGAAAGGTTCATCATGAAGCCATACACAATGAATATCACGCTCGGCGGAATAATAATTCCAACAGTTCCTCCTGATGCTGCTGTGGCTGCAGAAAATCTTTCGTCGTAACCATTCTTTTTCATTTCTGGAGCCATTATTGAGCCAATTGTGGCTGTTGTCCCAGCATTAGACCCGGAAATGGCTGCGAACATCCCACAAGCTCCAATCGCAGCCATACCCATACCACCACGAATGGAACCCAAAATAGAGTACGCAAAATCAGAGAGTCGTTTTGCAATGCCTGCAGCATTAATTAGATCGCCGGTTAGAATGAAAAGAGGTAATGCTAGTAAGCCGAAAAAGTTTAACCCCTCAAATAGCGTTACACCGATGTTAGCGAGGGTAAAGTCAATGACGATACTAACCCCAACAACCCATAGCCCAATGATTAAAAATATAGGGATGCCTGCTAGAAATAGAACCAAAACGATGACACTAATAATGCTAATCAAATCACCTTCACTCATGCTTCTTTCTCCGCTAATGATGTCTGGATTATCAATGGCTCATTATTTATGTACCGTTTACAATCTTGGAAGAAGTTCTGTATCACTCGATAGATTATTAATGTCCAGCCTACTGGTGTTGCCATATAAAACCACCACTGCATGACATCGTCAGTTCCTTGAACAATTGCAAAATTGTCGTAAGCGATCCTTACCTGATCTGTTGCAAAATAAAGAACGACGCCCGCAAAAACTAGCCAGAGAACGGCATCTAATATGAGGCATACAAATTGCGCTTGATAAGGGAGGCGTAATCTAATTTCGGTGAGCGATAAGTGAGTACGGTTTTTGACATTGACAGCTGCGCCGACCCAGGTAAGCCATAAAAATAGTAGTACAGGGATACTAGTGCTCCACGGAGCCTGAATACTAAAGAAAAAACGTCTGATTATTTCAACGAAGATAATGACAGTCATTATAGAGTAGCTGCTCACAATGAGATATTTTTCTATGTTGTTATCTAGCCAATACAAACACTTTTTGACTGAGGTTGCCGGGTGGACGGCAGTGCTGATGATTTCATTCATGATGTCATGCCTTAGTTTTATTTAATGGGTTGTCAGAGTATTAACCTAACCACCAACGTTGTGGTTTGACGTTGACTACCGCTGCGTCTTTAGGGAGTTCTCTAGCAATCCCGTGAATTTCTTTATAGATATCAATATCGCCTGCCCAAGCATTTAAACGATTACGCCATTTTTGCCATGGTTCTGGGTTATATTCCGGTGAGCATATTTGTTCAGCCTTAAATCTCTCTTCATCTGAAAGTGCAGCAAAGCGGATATTATTTTGTCGGAATTGCGTATTCTCGTTAGGGTGAGTTTGTGCACCAATAATTTCGTACAACCCACCTTCATTCATTCCGTGAGTAAAAATTTGTGCACAATATGCAGATTCCATGACCGCTTCTTTATGTTTATCGCTTAACTTTTCAAAAACGTCGTAATTCATAGCTGTACTCTCGTTGCCAGAGAACATGCGTAAATCGATCGCTTGAGATATTACTGATGTCATTCCTGAATATGCTGCTGCGCTCATCCAAGTTTCCGCACCATCAAGTAGTCCTTGTCGGAGCCCATCAATTGTTTCAGCCCAGGCAACTGGTACAGGGTTGAGATTGAGTTGCTCCATGGCGATACGCCCTAACTGGGTTCCTGTTACTCGGTTTTTGGTGCCTTGAATATCGGCTAGCGACGTAACCAAGGGTTTGTCTTTCCATTTGTTGCCTAACATGAGTCCACGTAAGTCACAGTGCGTGAATAGGAATTGAATGTTGTGGCGTTTACGTAATGGTTCACGAAACAATGATTCGCTTCGTTTGTCATAAAAAAAATGAAATTGCGAAGCTCGCGTAGGGAACATGTATGCAAAATCAAGAACATTCATGTATGGCGCACCAGCAGCGGAGTTTTGTGTAGATGCGGAATATATGTCAACGATTCCTTGCTGAGTTTTTCTTATACAATCCAATTGCCCACATAGTTGATTGGAGCCAAAGAATTCAACTTGTATTTCACCATTTGTTCTTTCTTCAAGATCTCTAGCGAAAAATAATTGTCCCGACTTTTGGATATCTAAGTTTTGTTCATTAAAGCCAGAGGCTCCAAACTTTAAGACTACGATTGGTTTTTTCTTTTCTCGAGTTCGAGATACGCTTTCCGACGCATTTGCCAGGCTACTTAAGGTAGCCCCTGTCCCTAATGTCCCTGCAGCGAATAAAGCTGATGTAAGCCCGGCACGCTTTGCAACATTAAAAAAGTCGCGTCGGCTATATGGTTTGTCTTTTGAAGTTCTCATGTACCCATCCTGATTCATGTAAATAGCCCAATTACACTTGTTTAAAAAATGTTAAATGTCCAAGTTGGATTGTTATTAGTGTGCGATAAGTCAACAAAAAACAATTCATATTCTCTCGATATTTACTAATTATTGTTATTGGTTTATGTTTTTTGGGACGCTGTGTCTCGATTTATGAAAATACAAAGGAGATTTTGTTATGGGAAGGTTACATAAGGATGTGGGTGTCTTTGATTATGTTGTTGTAGGGGCGGGGTCGGCTGGGTGCGCAATTGCTAGTCGTTTAAGTGAGGATCCAGATGTTTCAGTGTTATTACTTGAGGCTGGTGGTCGAGATTGGAATCCTTGGATTCATATCCCGGTTGGTTATTTTAAAACCATGCACAACCCGTCAACTGATTGGTGTTATCTAACCGATCGTGATGAAGGTATTGATAATCGACAATTACAATGGCCTAGAGGCAAAGTACTTGGTGGGAGCAGCTCCTTGAACGGGTTGCTATATATACGTGGGCAAAAAGAAGATTATAACGACTGGGCGTCACTTGGTAATGAGGGGTGGAGTTATGACGACGTGCTTCCCTATTTTAAAATGTCTGAATGTCAAAGCCGAGGAAAAGATAAGTACCATGGCGTGGATGGGCCGTTGAAAGTGTCAGATCTTAGACTGAAACGGGATATTGCCGAACGATTTGTGGAGGCAGCTCAAGAGGTAGGTATTCCTTGGAATGATGATTTTAATGGTGAGAACCAAGAAGGAGTAGGCTATTTTCAGCAGACAGCATTTAATGGGTTGAGGTGCAGCAGTGCAAAAGCTTTTTTAACGTCGGCTCGAAAGCGCCATAATTTAACAATATTGACTCATGCACATACCTCCAAGCTTGATATTGTCGATAAGACAGCAAAAGGTGTTGAATTTTTTTGCAATGGAAAAGCAATGTATGTTTCGGCAGCTAAAGAGATTATTGTCAGTGCTGGTGCAATTGGCTCACCGCAAATATTACAGTTGTCTGGAGTTGGCAACAGAGCGGAGTTAGAAGCAGTAGGTGTTGATTGCGTTCATCATTTACCTGGAGTTGGAGAAAACCTTCAAGACCATTTACAAATTCGTCTGGTCTACAAAACTAGTTGTACAACACTGAACGATGAGTTGAGAACACCTTTGCATAAACTGACAGTGGGAGTTAAATATGCTCTGTTTCGCAAAGGTCCTTTAACGTTGGCTGCTAGTCAGGTATGTATTTTCACTCAGTCTTCCTCTGACTTAACAAGGCCTGACATACAGTTTCATATGCAGCCACTCAGTGCGGACAAACCTGGAGAAGGAGTGCACCCATTTTCGGCCTTTACTACTTCGGTTTGTCAATTGCGTCCTGAAAGTCGAGGTCGTGTGAAGATCACCAGCAAAGACTACTCCGTGCACCCTAGTATCCAACCTAACTATCTCTCGCACCCTAAAGATAAAGCTGTTGCAATAAACGCGATAAAGGTAGCGAGAGAAATCACCGATGCGAGTCCTTTATCTTCGGTTATTTCTGAAGAGTTTGTACCAGGTTCAAAGTATCAAACGGATGAACAATTGTTGGAAGCTGCGACAAAATACAGTCAATCCATCTATCACCCCGTTGGTACTTGTAAGATGGGCAATGATGCAATGGCAGTCGTTGATAATGAGCTAAAAGTTCATGGGCTAAAAAGCTTAAGAGTAGCGGATGCATCTATCATGCCTATTATTGTGTCGGGAAATACTAATGCACCGTCTATTATGATCGGTGAAAAATGTGCAGCTATGATAAAAAAAGAAACTAGTCTGTCTAAATCAAAGTCAGCAAAATTGTGCGAAGAAGCGATTTAATGCATCGGGGCTAAATTTAATCTCTAGGTTAGATGTATTACAGCCCCAAATAGTGTTCCCTGCCAATAAGTCATTTGCCAAACCACTGACGAAAATACTCCCAAAAATTACTCTTATGAGTCTATATTTTTGTTCAGAGTAAAAAGAATGGTTGAGGCTCAGAATATCAATACCCTACATTTACCTCTTTTGTTTCGCTTCATCAATCCTATGCAAGAAGACTTATTGCGTCTATAACACGATAGGCGTGCGAATTGCCTGAATTTGACTGCAGGGGAGAGGGGCGGCTTCGGCGCCATACCCACAGCGCATCATTGTCATTTTATATTATTTCGTTACAATGCTCGGATACCTACAAATAGGGCATCTGTATTTGCTTCTATGTGGGTATATTTATTATGCATATATCCCCAATCAGCGTACTCGTTGATTGAAAGACATATATTAAACATTTTCATGTGTTGCTTGGTGTGCAACACCACTGTAAAGGACAAATAATGCCAATTATTACTCTTCCTGACGGTAGTCAGCGTCAATTTGACAACCCTGTATCAACTCTAGATGTTGCCCTATCAATCGGTCCTGGTCTTGCGAAAGCAACCATTGCTGGTCGTGTAGACGGCGAGCGAGTTGATGCTTGTGATCTTATCGAAAACGATGCAAGCCTAGAAATCATCACTGCTAAAGATGAAGTTGATGGCCTTGAGATCGTTCGTCACTCTTGTGCTCACCTTTTAGGCCACGCGGTTAAGCAGCTTTTTCCAGAAGCGAAAATGGCGATCGGTCCTACCATCGATAACGGTTTCTACTACGATATCGACCTTGAGCACTCTCTAACGCAAGAAGATCTAGAAAAGATTGAAAAGCGTATGAAAGAGCTAGCGAAGACCAAGTATCAGGTTGTTAAGAAGAAAGTTAGCTGGCAGGAAGCGCGTGACGCATTCGAAGCTCGCGGCGAGACTTACAAGATTGAAATCTTGGACGAGAATGTTTCTAACGACGATCGTCCAGGTCTGTACCATCACGAAGAATACATCGATATGTGTCGTGGCCCACACGTGCCTAACATGAGCTTCTGTCAGCACTTCACTCTACTTAACGTAGCGGGTGCATATTGGCGTGGTAACAGTGACAACAAGATGCTTCAACGTATCTACGGTACTGCATTCCACGACAAGAAGGCGCTTAAAGCTCACCTTGTACGCCTAGAAGAAGCGGCTAAACGTGACCACCGTAAAATCGGTAAAGCGCTTGACCTATTCCACATGCAGCAAGAAGCACCAGGCATGGTGTTCTGGCACCACAACGGTTGGACTATCTTCCGTGAGCTAGAAGTATTTATTCGTCAGAAACTGACTGAGTACGATTACCAAGAAGTTAAAGGCCCATTAATGATGGACCGTGTTCTTTGGGAACGCTCTGGCCACTGGGATAAGTACGCTGAAGCGATGTTCACTACTTCTTCAGAGAACCGTGAATACGCTATTAAGCCAATGAACTGTCCTGGTCACGTTCAAATCTTCAACCAAGGTTTGAAATCTTACCGTGATCTACCGCTACGTATGGCTGAGTTCGGCTCATGTCACCGTAACGAGCCGTCTGGCGCACTTCATGGCATTATGCGTGTTCGTGGCTTCACTCAAGATGATGCTCACGTATTCTGTACTGAAGACCAAGTTCAACAAGAAGTGAAAGCTTGTATTGAAATGGTTTACGATACTTACACAACTTTCGGCTTCGAAAGCATTGTTGTTAAGCTATCTACTCGTCCAGAGCAGCGTGTAGGTTCAGACGAAATGTGGGACCGTGCAGAGGCTGACCTTAAGCAAGCGCTAGAGGCAATGGACATTGCATACGAGATTCAAGAAGGCGAGGGTGCGTTCTACGGACCTAAGATTGAATTTACTTTGCATGATTGTTTGGACCGCGCTTGGCAATGTGGTACAGTGCAGCTCGATTTTGCATTACCAGAACGTTTAGGTGCTACTTACGTAGGTGAAGATAACGAGCGTCACACGCCAGTTATGATCCACCGCGCGATTTTAGGTTCACTAGAACGCTTCATCGGTATTCTTATTGAAGAATACGCTGGCTTCTTCCCAACGTGGTTGGCGCCAGAACAAGCAGTTGTAATGGGCATTACAGACAAACAGTCTGAATATGTACAAGAAATTACGAAAAAACTGCAAAAAAGTGGATTTAGAGTCAAAGCAGACTTGAGAAATGAGAAGATTGGCTTTAAAATCCGCGAACATACTTTGAAACGTGTACCGTTCATGCTTGTGTGTGGTGACCAAGAAATGGAAGCCGGCGAAATTGCAGTACGTACACGTAAAGGTAAGGACCTTGGCAAATTTAAAGTGGATGACTTTATTTCATACATCCAAGCCGAGGTTTCAAGCCGTAAGCTCAATCTGGAGGAATAGCTATTAAAGGCGGAAGACGTGGCCAACAACCGGCCAAACAAAACCAGCACCGTTTAAACGGTGACATTCGTGGCGTTCGTGAAGTGCGTCTAACTGGCGCAGACGGCGAAGCTGTTGGTGTAGTATCAATCGCTGAAGCGATGGAAGCTGCAAATGAAGCTGGTATGGATCTTGTAGAGATCAGCCCTAACGCCGAGCCGCCAGTTTGTCGTGTGATGGACTACGGTAAGTTCCTCTTCGAGAAGAGCAAAGCTGCGAAAGAGCAGAAGAAGAAGCAAAAGCAGGTTCAGATCAAGGAAATTAAATTCCGACCTGGAACTGATATTGGAGACTATCAGGTAAAACTACGCAACCTGACTGGTTTCCTAGAAGACGGCAACAAAGTGAAGGTAACAATTCGCTTCCGTGGCCGCGAAATGGCTCACCAAGAAATCGGTGTTGACGTTCTTAATCGTTTGAAAGCGGATACTGAAGAATTTGCAGTAGTCGAATCTTTCCCAACGAGAATTGAAGGTCGCCAGATGATCATGGTGTTGGCCCCTAAAAAGAAGTAATTAACGGCTTTGCAAGTAATTGAACCCTGCAGCCTCAGGTTGTGGGGTTTTATTCGCCCTAATTACTATGTTATTAACAACTCAACAATGCGGAGTTATTCATCATGCCTAAGATGAAAACCAACAAAGGTGCTGCTAAGCGTTTCCAGAAAACTGCTGGTGGTATTAAGTTTAAGCACGCTGGTAAACGTCACATCCTGACTAAGCGTACTACTAAGAACAAGCGTCAGCTACGTCCGAACTCGATCCTTCCTAAATGTGAAGTTGCTCAAGTTCTACGTATGATGCCATACGCTTAATTCTTTTTAGTTTATAAATTCGTTTAGTTTAGGAGAAGCATAATGCCTCGCGTAAAACGTGGTGTACAAGCTCGTGCACGTCATAAGAAAGTTCTAAAACAAGCTAAAGGTTACTACGGAGCACGTTCACGTGTTTACCGCGTAGCTTTCCAAGCAGTTACCAAAGCTGGTCAATACGCTTACCGTGACCGTCGCAACAAGAAACGTCAATTCCGTCAACTTTGGATTGCACGTATCAACGCGGCATCTCGTCAAAATGGTCTATCTTACAGCCGTTTCATCAATGGCCTAAAGAAAGCATCTATCGAGATCGACCGTAAGATTCTTGCTGACATCGCAGTATTCGACAAAGCAGCATTTGCTGTTCTAGTTGAAAAAGCGAAAGCATCTCTATAATTTAGAGTTAGCTTAAAGGTTTAAGAAAAGGAGAACTTCGGTTCTCCTTTTTTATTGCCTGTAATTTGGCTTTGCCATACTCTCTCGCATCTCGCATCTCG
>NZ_JBFROI010000043.1:40112-41583 GCF_041471405.1 Vibrio sp. 10N.261.52.C11 | reverse complement strand
GCTGTCTGATGGAAGGTATTTCTCACGAAGCATGTTCTCTAGCAGGTACGCTTGGTCTTGGTAAGCTGGTTGCTTTCTGGGATGACAACGGTATCTCTATCGATGGCGAAGTTGAAGGTTGGTTCTCTGACGATACACCTAAGCGTTTCGAAGCTTACGGCTGGCACGTAATCCCAGCGGTAGATGGTCACGATTCTGACGCTATCAACGCAGCGATTGAAGCGGCTAAAGCAGACCCTCGCCCTACTCTAATCTGTACTAAAACAGTGATTGGCTTTGGTTCTCCAAACAAAGCAGGTACGCACGACTGTCACGGTGCTCCACTAGGCGCTGAAGAAATTGCAGCAACACGTAAAGAATTAGGTTGGGAGCACGGTCCTTTTGAAATTCCGTCGGAAGTTTACTCAGAGTGGGATGCGAAAGAAGCAGGCGCAGCTAAGGAAGCAGCGTGGAACGAGAAACTTGCAGCTTATGAAGCAGCATACCCTGAGCTGGCAGCTGAATTCAAACGCCGCGTAAACGGTGACCTACCAGCTGAGTGGGAAGAGAAAGCATCGGCAATCATCGCTGATCTTCAAGCTAACCCAGCAAACATCGCATCACGTAAAGCATCTCAAAATGCTTTAGAAGCGTTCGGTGCTATGCTACCTGAATTCATGGGCGGCTCGGCTGACCTTGCGCCTTCTAACCTGACTATGTGGTCTGGTTCTAAGTCTCTTGAAGCAAACGACTTCTCTGGTAACTACATCCACTACGGTGTACGTGAATTCGGTATGACGGCTATCATGAACGGTATCGCTCTGCACGGTGGTTTCGTACCATACGGCGCAACGTTCCTAATGTTCATGGAATACGCTCGTAACGCTATGCGTATGGCTGCTCTGATGAAAACTCAGAACATCCAAGTTTACACGCATGACTCTATCGGTCTTGGCGAAGATGGTCCAACTCACCAACCAGTTGAGCAGATCGCTTCTCTACGTCTAACTCCAAACATGAGCACATGGCGTCCATGTGACCAAGTTGAGTCTGCTGTTGCTTGGAAACTAGCAATCGAGCGTAAAGATGGTCCTTCTGCACTTATCTTCTCTCGTCAAAACCTTGCACAACAAGATCGTGACGCTGAGCAAGTAGCAAACATCGCTAAGGGTGGTTACATCCTGAAAGATTGTAAAGGCAAGCCAGAGCTTATCCTTATCGCAACGGGTTCTGAAGTTGAGCTAGCGGTTAACGCTGCTGCTGAGCTAACGGCTGAAGGTAAGAAAGTACGCGTAGTTTCTATGCCTGCTACTGATGCGTTCGACAAACAAGACGCGCAGTACCGTGAGTCTGTACTTCCATCTGACGTAACGGCACGTATCGCTGTAGAAGCTGGCATCGCTGACTTCTGGTACAAGTACGTTGGTTTCGGTGGCAAGATCATCGGTATGACAACGTTCGGCGAATCTGCACCAGCAGGCGAGCTATTCAA
>NZ_JBFROI010000043.1:0-39417 GCF_041471405.1 Vibrio sp. 10N.261.52.C11 | reverse complement strand
CAGCAGGCGAGCTATTCAAAATGTTCGGTTTCACTACTGAAAACGTAGTAAACACAGCGAAAGAGCTTCTAGCTTAATCTTGAATACATTGTCTCGCCCTTCAATGGGTTGATGCATACAGAAAGCCCCGCATGAAAATACGGGGCTTTTTTTGTCTTTTCTCTCATTCGGATTAAATCTAACGGCTATTTTTCTTCGAAACGCTTTGCCAGTTGGTAGAACTCATTGACTTGTTCTTTTAGCTCTGTGGAGTGGTCTTTCACAGAATGCGTTGCCACTAAGTTTTGTTCTGCGGTCGAGGCGATAGACTGCATATGCAGATTGACTTCACTCGACAGCTCACGTTGCTTATGAGCAGAACTTTCAACAGACTGCATGAGTTCATTCATGGATTGCATTAGGTTTTCGACTTCCGACAAGCGCTCTGCACTCACCTTCGCAACATCACCACATGCGTCCGTTTGCTCACGGTTCGCCAGAATATCTTTTTGCCACCCTTCAATCGTCGTTAGCATGGTATCGATGCTCTCTTTGATCTGAACCGTAGCCTTTGAGGTTCGACCCGACAATGCACGGACTTCGTCGGCAACAACGGCAAAGCCTCGTCCTTGCTCGCCCGCTCTCGCCGCTTCAATCGCAGCGTTCAGGGCCAACAAGTTGGTTTGTTCGGCGATTCCACCAATCTCTTCCATTATCTTGCTTACGCTCTGCGCTTGATCGCTCAGTTGGTAAGTCGCTTGAGTCGCCTTTTCAGCCTGAGAAGCTAGGCTCTCTAAGTTTTGATGAGTTTGATTAATGCTTTCTTTAGCGCCAGCACAGGTTTGCAAAGTCACATCAACAATCTGGTGCGCTTCTTCTGTGCGAGAAGAGACCTCATTGGCGGTGATTTCAACCTCTTCAGTCGCCTCTCGTACTTGAAGAATGTCTTTTGTTTGTTGATCTAAGGCTTCTGATACTTCAAATGACGTCGCATTTAGGTTGTCAGCCAAATCTTGTAACGGCTTGGCTGAGTCTGTCATGCGACCTAATACGGTGCGGATTCTTGCAGACAATAGTTTTAAGTGAAAATCGGCAATAGAGAACTGACTATTACCTGAATAAACAAGACGACTAACACTATCGAATTTAGATTGCAGCTTTTTCAACTGCAGTGGAGTATCAATCAGCTCTTGTCGGAAAAGCAGTGCTAATGCTGAAACAGGAAGTAGGCTCAACAACCATTGTGATACTTGCCCTACTTCAATGAGATTTGAAATTAACGGCGCAGCCAAAGAGCCTAGCAACACGGCGTAACGAACACTGTCACTGATCTTTAATGACCATTGGCGACCCGACTTTTCAGCCTTCAAGAGGCCTTGGTAAGCCTTATCTGCAACTTGTATCCATTCATTCTTTGGCTTAACACGAACAGATTGGTAGCCACTCACCTTACCATTGTCGTAAATTGGAGTTACATAAGCATCGACCCAGTAAAACCCACCAGATTTGGTTTTGTTTTTTACGATGCCACGCCAAGCTTTACCTTGCTTTAGGTTAACCCACATATCAGCAAAAGCGGCTTTCGGCATATCGTTATGCCTTACGATATTGTGGTGTTGCCCTAGCAATTCTTGTTGGCTGTATTCCGCTATGCGACAAAAAGCATCATTACTGTACGTAATCACGCCTTTTAAATCAGTGGTAGAGACAAGTTGTTCGTTTTCGCTGAGAAGCGTTTCACGAGATTGAGTAGATGAGCTGACAGTCATTATATTAATTTAGGTTAATTATTATTTTAGGCGAGGAATATATACAATTATTAAAGTTATGACAAAATGTGAACGTCACATTTTGTGTAAATGCCTGCTATTTATACAAATATTAGCTAAGTACCTCACAAAGCTAATAACTTCACTATCTTCTCATGCCAACAGTCACGACTCATCTAAGTTTACGGCAGTGGTAAATTTCACGGTTCTCATTGAGACAGAGGTATGGAATTTACGAATATTCAGATCTTTGCGTAGTACTCGCTCCACAAAGTCTTCGTAGGCTTGAATGTCTTTGACCGTCACAATCAACATGAAATCAAAGCTGCCTAATATCTGATAGCACTGCGTGACCTCTTCTGCCTTTGAAATAGAATGGCGAAAGATTTGGTAAATATCCCCTCGATCACGCTCCATTTCCACGGACACAACCAAAGTCATCTTACTGCCGGTCAGTTCTGGATTAATGATGGACACACCACCGACAATCACGCCCTCTTCTCTCAGCCGTTTCACTCGCTTTAAGCAAGCAGGCGGTGACAACCCGACCAGCTCTGCTATTGTTAAATTTCACGTCATTGAAACACTGAAAGTTACTCTCAATACCCTAATTATTGATATTTTGAGTAAAAATAATTTGAGCATGGGTATTTACTAATGACTCAGTTATTACATGCGTATTTTAAAACACCGATAATAAAAAATTATCTTATTAGTTAGAACCCAACGCCTTGTATAAAGCGCCCTCCAGAATAATAACCACGACCTAATCAATGTTATTAAACATCCAAACTATCAACTATTCATTCAACAAAACCCATTAAATAACTGACAATAGAATAAATAACACTCCTTATTTTATATTAACTCTAAATGTTGAAACCGGAACGAATAATTAATTGTAATAATTATCCATTTGATTGGTAAATTTTATAAATATATTTTGTTACATAATCAAAACTGATGGCTTGATATAATAATGTCACACAAAACAATGGCTTTAATGGTTCTAATTTTTTCCTCACTGTCACAGGCTTCCACTATTGAGAACGACGAACTATTACTGAAGTCATTGATTAAACGAGGTGTTACCTGTTCAGGCTTAACCTATGAGGAAAATCAAGAAGCTTTGCGTATCTATCTCAACGCTAAAAAAGTGAAGAGCACCCCGTTTGATTCAAAAAATAGAAAAGAGACAACCAATACAAAAGAGATAGAAAGTAAAAAACATACAACAAACACACGTCAGTTAAATAAGGCACCACAAGAGTGTATTAGGCCAAACTCGGACAACAGATCTGAATAAGGCAAGTTGATACTGATATCGACATGGAAATACAAAAAGGAAATATAATGAAAATGATGAGAAAAACATTGTTGGCTTCAGCAATGCTTACTCTATTTAGCGTCAGTGGTTATGCAAAAACACCTATTGATTTAGGCGTAGTTAATGAAGACAAACTCATTGAAATGCTAGTTAGACAAGGCTTAGTCGACCAAGATGCAACCGATGCGGCAAAGCGCGATGCGCTTGACCGTTACTTAAAAAATAAGATCAATTCCGGTTTCAAAGGCGATGCTCAATTCGGTAAAAAAGCACTTGAACAACGAGCGAAAATACTCAAAGCCATTGAGAAAGGATCTGGCGTTAAAAAGGCCAGCGTCTTTGCTTTAGAAGTCGGCACTAAACGTACCGACAAAGTGCTCGCTCTGTTGGTCGATTTCCCTGATTTGAACTGGGATGACAACAAGTTGACCGAAGAGCACACGCAGATGCTCTACGAGAGCTACAACCCTGAACATTATCAAGAGTTGTTGTTTTCAAATTCTGGCTACACAGGGCCAAATGGCGAAAACCTAATCTCGATGCGCCAATATTACCAAAGCGAATCAGGCGACAGTTACAGCGTTTCAGGTCAAGCGGCAGGTTGGTATCGCGCCTCTAAGCCTGCGTCATTCTATGGTGGCAACTCCCCTACCACCGACAACGACCTAAACGCCCAAGAACTGGTTCGTGAAGCGCTGAATCAACTGGCTCAAGATCCGAGTATCAACCTTGCCGATTACGACATCGAAGATCGTTACGATTACGACGGTGACGGAAATTTCCGCGAACCCGATGGTGTGATTGATCACCTGATGGTGTTTCATGCATCGGTAGGCGAAGAAGCCGGTGGTGGCGTGTTAGGCCCTGATGCGATTTGGTCTCACCGATTCAACCTTGGTCGCACTCATGTACTGGAAGGCACCTCTAGCTCGCTTCCAGATCGCTTTGGTGGCCAATATGCAGCGTTCGATTACACCATTCAACCGATTGATGCGGCTGCGGGTGTTTGTGCCCACGAATATGGCCATGATTTAGGCTTACCAGACGAGTACGACACGCAATACACAGGCAAAGGCGAACCGGTTTCTTACTGGTCAATCATGTCTTCGGGCAGTTGGGCTGGTCAAATTGGTGGTACACAACCAACGGCATTCAGCTCTTGGGCAAAACACTTCCTACAGAAATCGATTGGCGGACGTTGGGTTAACGATGATCAGCTCTCGATTGATGACCTAGGAGACAATCCACAAGTGTATACGCTGTTCCAAACAACGGATAACAGTCGTCCTAACATGATCAAAGTGGATCTTCCTGAAAAGCAGATTGAAAGTCTGAAACCCTTTGAGGGCGAGTATTCATTCCACTCTCAAAAAGGCGATGATCTGAAAAACAGTATGACTCGCAAGTTGATGATCCCAGCGGGTGATTCTGCACTGCTGTCTTTCAAAACTTGGTATGAGATTGAAAAAGACTACGACTTTGCGCGCGTGCTAATCAACGGACAAGCCATTGCAGGCAACATTACCTCAATGGACGACCCATACAACACGGGCCTCGTTCCTGCTATTGGCGGCGAATCTGGCGGATGGGTTAACGCTGAGTTCGACGTTTCACAATGGGCAGGACAAGAAGTTGAACTTTCATTTGAGTACATCACCGATGGCGGCTTAGCAATGGAAGGCTTCTATTTAGATAACCTTGCTGTGGTTGTCGATGGTGAAGTGACCTCAATAGACGATGGTGAAAGCAACTCCACCTTCGCCCTTAATGGTTACAAGCTGAGTAATGGATTCCATCAAGCGCAGCACTACTATCTATTGCAGTGGCGCAGCCACATGAATGTTGATGAAGGCCTAGCGAACATCAAACGCATGGGACAACTGATGTCATTCGACCCAGGCTTGATCATTTGGTACGTCGACGAATCACTAACCGACAACTGGGTAGGTAAACACCCTGGTGAAGGTTGGTTAGGCGTGGTTGATGCAGACCAAAATGCCATGGTGTGGGCAAACTCTGGTGAAGTGGCTCAAACACGCTACCAAGTTCGAGACGCTGCGTTCTCACTCAAAGATCATACTCCAATGCGTCTTGTAAACAGCGACAATGATGTACTCGAAGATACCAGTTTGGTTGGCAATGCTAGCTTCTCGGATGACCAAGATTACACATCGCCTCAAGCACCAGATTCAGGACGCATCCTGACGGAGTTTGGTTTAGCGGTCGATATTGTGAATCAGAGTGACAACAACGAATACGGCGTGGTTCGCTTATCTAAAGTAAGCCAACACAACGTCGCTCCTACTGCGAACTTCGAGCTGAATGTGACTGGCCTAAACGTTTCAGCACGTAACTTCAGTTCTGATCAAGATGGTGAGGTCGTCAGTTATCTATGGGACTTTGGCAACGGCACAACAAGTAACGAAGTGGCACCAACTTGGCCTTACGAGCAAGCCGGTGAATACACGGTGAACTTGACTGTTGTTGACGACAAAGGCGCTACCGATTCATTTAGCTCCGTAGTGAGTGTTGAATCTCCAAACGCCCTTCCAGAAGCGAGCGCGAAGTACATTCACTTGGGCCGCTGGGTAACCATGTGGTCTACAAGTTCAGACAGCGATGGTCGTATTGTTGATACCGAGTGGACACTTCCAAACGGAAAGGTGAAACGAGGTCGCACATTCACGTCAATCTTCCCTTCATACGGAAAGCACGAGGTGACACTGAAGATAATCGATGACCAAGGTGGGATTACCACTAAGACAATTTTGATCGACCTGTAAATCATCGCTGGCTCTGTCATGCGTATTTACAACACAAGCTTAAGTACTGTTGTCACAGGATATAAGCCACGACAGCAGTTTTAAGAAAACGTTATTATTTAAGCCGTAAGCAAAGGCCCTATCGATTTGGTAGGGCTTTTTATTGGTCGCAGTTCGAGATACTAGGGTTTTAATCACAGTAACAAATTTACTGAACCACCATTCGATGAGCCATTACACAGGCTGCTTTTGAATACGCGATTTACGAGCACTGAATGCGAACAGCAAGATAACAGCTAACACGAATGGTAATACGTAGATATTGAGGTTCTGCCACCCTGCTGTCGATTCTAGCCAGCCAGAGAGCATGGCGGTAATCGTCACACAGCCAAAGACAATAAATTCATTAAACGCTTGTGCCTTAGCTTTATTCTGCGATTGGTAGGACTGACTAAACAAACCTGTTGCCGCGATAAACATAAAGTTCCAACCGACACCAAGCACAACTAGAGCCGCTCTGAAGTGCCAGATAGATTCGCCATGAATGTTAATCGCGATACAGACGACGAACAGAACCCCGCCTGCCAAGATCATCATTCTTGAGCCAAACTTCTCGATAAGTGAACCAGTAAAGAATGCAGGAACAAACATCCCCAATACGTGCCACTCAATGACGCCCGCTGCTTTGGTAAAGTCAAAGCCACAACCAATCATTGCCAATGGCGTTGCTGTCATCAGGATATTCATCACCGCATAAGCGACCATGGCAGCAAACACTGCGCCAATAAAGTTAGGCGCTTTTACTATCACACTGAGAGGATCGGATTTAGGTGCCTGACTATTAAAAGAGACTTTTGGAAACTGAATTGTTTGTAAGATGAGTAACGCAAGAATGTTCAATCCAATCAAAGAAGCAAAAGCACCAATGTACAAGCCATCTTGCGACCACTGTTGCGACATAATCGCCAAATTTGGTCCTAATACCGCGGCTAAAACGCCACCAGCCATCGAGATAGAGATCGCTCGGTGACGGGCATTTTCATCACACACCTCGATTGCAGCAAAACGATAAAGCGTGCCAAAACCTATGCCTATCCCAAGTAAGAACGTAGCGAAACAAAACAAATAGAAATGTTGTTGAGACAGTGCGTAGGTGGCAAGACTAGCTCCTGTAATGCCAACCACATTACCAATGCTAAATCCTCGCTTTCTCCCTAACTTGCCTGAAATTAAAGATGCTGGAATAGTGGCTGCCATTAAACCCAAAAACTGCAGTGCAACCGGCAAGGTGATCATGCTGACACTGGGTGCAATCTGCTTACCGATCAAACCAATCACAGAGATCAGTAATATGTTACCCGTCATCAACAAGGCCTGACACAGTGAGAGCAGCCAAACATTTCTATTCATCTTCGTTCCTAAATATGAGCACAGTTGGTCAATAGACCAAAAATTCAACAAAGTCGCAACACTTTGTTACTCATAGCAACTCTACAAAGCGGCCAATATAAAGTGCTACCACCACATGACTTTGATTAGCGTTACTTAAGACGCTAGAGTTGAAATTATCATTACTTAAGATAATAATAATTTTCTGTTATTTATTGGCTTTGTTATTTATAGGCTTTAGTATTTGAAGGTGAGTATGATTAATCCACTTTGGCTCAATACATTTAAGACTCTGGTTGAAGTTGGCCATTTCACCCAAACGGCAGAAAAGTTGTATATGACACAACCTGGAGTCAGCCAACACATCAAGAAGCTTGAACAAGCTTGTAATTGTGACCTGCTATCTCGAGAAAACAAGAGCTTCGAACTGACCGAACAGGGTCGGATTATGTATCGCTATGCGATCAAACTAGAGAAAGACCAAGAAGATCTTTTTGAGTCTCTGAGTTTTGATAACCCTTATGCTGGGCAATGTCACTTGTCTTGCTCTGGCTCACTCTCTTTGCGTCTGTATCCCAAGCTTCTTGAACTTCAGCAGCAACACCAAGAGCTCAGCATTAACTTAGAAGCAGCTCCAAACAAAAAGATATTGAATGACCTAAATGAAGGCACTACCGATATCGGCATTGTTAGACATTCCCCGAACGACAGCTACTACCAAAGCCAAGTCATCGGCAAAGAAGCACTGTGTCTTATTGTTCACCACAGCCTTGCTGATTTAGAGATAACGCCGCAAGTATTGAACGACATTGGCCTTATTGCCCACCCAGATTCCGCACACTATCTGTCTTTGTATTTCGACCTTTGCGGAGATAAAGACTTAGCGAACATCAACGTTAATGAGATACCAAGATCTGGCTACATCAATCAGCTTCACCAGATCTTGCTACCCGTATCAAAAGGATTAGGTTTTACCGTGTTACCGGCTGGCGCGGTTGAACACTTCCCAGATAGAGACAAGCTACACGTTGTGCCGCCAAAGGTAGAAGTTGAGGAAACGTTGTATCTGGTTCAAAAACGAAACCGAAAACTGCCGCACCGATACGATACGGTTGTTGAGCTAATCAAACAGAACGTGAGTCGTTAGTTCGGTATAGATAGATTTAAAGCCTTTAGCTAGCGCGTTATTTCGCTGTAAGAGCTAAAGGCTTTAATGTTGAAGTGATATTTATAAAAGACAACTACTCAGAAGCGCCAAGCCCCTCTTTGGCTCGTTCAAAGTCATAATTATCTAACGCACTTTGAACATCTTTAAGAACAACAGAATGTGGATACTGTGCCAGTAACTCAGTCACATATTGAGTTGCATCGTTATCATACGCATCCAGCAGTGATAGCAACTGAGCATGCTGTTCTGACGTGATGCTCGGTGAGTCAGAGGTATCAGCAAGACTCACATCGGCTACTTCAGAACTTGTCGTATTAGATCCTTTGGCACCAGGCACATCAAAGCTGATCTCAACTGCTTTAATCAGTTCAATTAACCCAAGCTCACCTTGTTTAAGATCCTCTTCATCACACGCCTTGTTATGAGCTTTGCTTTCTAAATCACTGAGTAACTCTGCCAATCGCAACCCACCAATCGAAGCTGCCATGCTTTTTAAGGTATGTAGATTACGCTCTAACGTCTCCCATTCGCCTTGTACTAAGCTATCAAAAGCATCCGACATCATGTCTGGTGATCCTTTGCAGAACCTATCCAGCATTTTGGCTTGCAGTTTCACATCATGATAAGTCAGTTGCTCAAACCTCGACTGAGAGAAAACAGGCGGTTTTATGTGAGTATCAGAGTGTAATTCCGCACTCTCATCAGAATCACCTGTCTGTATCGCATCTGAATGCGTTCTACCTTCAACTAATACCTCAGGAACAATGTATCGAGTAATCAGAGACATCGCTTTATCAATAACAATAGGCTTGTCTAAGAAGTCCGTGACACCCGCTTCCCTCGCTCGTTGTTTCGCATCAGCAAAAACATTGGCTGACATTGCAATAATCGGTACATCTATATCGAATTCACGAATCAAACGGGTAGCTTCAAAGCCGTCCATAATCGGCATTTGAAGATCCATGAAGATTATTTCGTAGTCGTTGTTTTTAGCTAACTCCAGCGCTTCCTTTCCGTTTTCAGCAAGATCGGCATTTAATTTAGAGCGACTGAAAAATGCTAAGGCTAGATCTTGGTTCAGCTCATTGTCTTCAACCAATAACACTCTTTGGCCTTTGAACTCTATCTGGTAATCCAGTTGCAGTTCTTGGGCTTTGAAGTCGGCTAACGCATCCGAGCTTGATCGTGGCAATGTCAGTACAAAGGAGAACTCACTGCCTTGCCCGTAAACACTCTCCACCGTAATTTGACTGCCCATCGCATGCACTAATTTCTGGCTAATGTTGAGTCCAAGCCCTGTACCGCCAAACCGACGTGTCGTTGTGGTATCCGCTTGGCTAAAGGCTTCAAACAGCTTGTGACGGTTCCCATCCGAGATGCCTATCCCGGTATCCATCACACTCACCTTCATGGTTAGACTGCTATCGTTCGAGTCAACATGCTCCACCGTTAACGCTACGCTGCCTTTTTCCGTAAACTTAATCGCGTTACCCACAAGGTTGAGTATGACTTGGAACAACCTCAATGGATCGCCTTGCAATGGCGTGTCTAACTCAGAGTCTATGACCATCGACAAATTGAGCTGCTTCTCAGCCGCTTTCGACTCCATCAGCTCAATCACATCTTTAAAGGTCGTTACGGGATCAAACGGGACGTTATCAATAACAAGTTGTCCAGCTTCTATCTTTGAGAAATCAAGGATGTCATTGATGATACCGAGTAACGAATGGCCAGAACGGTGCACTTTCTCAATATAATTTCGAGCGACAGGATTAGATATTTCGCCAATCGCCAGATAAGACAAGCCAATAATGGCGTTCATTGGGGTTCTTATCTCATGGCTCATATTGGCTAAGAATTCCGATTTAGCTTGGCTCGCCAAATCGGCTCTCTGTTTCTCTTCTTCCAATTGTTCGTTAAGGCGCTTCATTTCTGAAATATCGAATGCCCAAAATAGTGTGGCGACTTCACCATCAATCTCAAAAAGATAGTAACTGACCAAAGCAACAAATCGGGTTCCATCAGACTTTCTGAGTACCAACTCCCTATTTTCAACTTTACCGTTAAGGTCGAGCTCTTTATGCACGCCATCACGAACGCTCAGCGAGTCATGGATAGCAGCGACGTCGATAGAAGACAACGCCTGATTATCCACGCCAAACAAACGTTTCGCCGTATCATTCGCGTAACGAACCTCTTCTTCAAATACCACGCTGGCTGCAATTGGAGAGCTATTTAGCATGTTGTAGAGTTGGTTCTGCGCCTTTTCCAGAGCTTCGGTCGCTTCCTTAGCAATACTGATCTGCTTCGCTAATTTACGATTCCAGAAAATAATAAGAAGAAGGATCACCAGAGAAAAAACCGAAATGGTGTAAACCAATTGATAATCAACTCTTTCTATCGCTTTGGGTGCAGCCCATTTTGCAGAGATCTTCTGGTGTTCTTCAGCTGAGATACTGCCTATCGCTTTGTTCACAATAGACAACAGCAAAGGTTCAGATTTGATGACATGCAGAGTTGGCGACAGGAAGAAGTCTAATCGACCGATGATGCCAATTCCTCGATAGCCAAATGAGTCGATTAAGTAATTTAAGACGTCAACGGTATCAATCATCGCATCAAACTCACCCGATTCGACGAGCTCTAATCCATCATTAGTCGATGACACCATCGACCAATTGATCTCAGGGTAACTATCCACAATAGCTTCTGTGTTGGCTCCCCCTTCTAAAATACCTATTTTCCAACCTGCAGCTTCTTCTAAGACAAGGCTGTTCACATCTCGTCTTGAGGCAATAGCCAAACGACTAGAAAATAACGGCTTACCCGCCTTCACGCCCTCGCCAAGCGAACGATTCTCCACAGCGGCCGACACAAGGTGCACTTTTCTATGGTCAACGAGTCGTCGAGTCTCCTGCCAACTGCCGACATCAACATGTTCCAAGCGTAAACCTGTTTTCTGCTCGATCAGCTTTAGGTAATCATCGATCATGCCGATGTATTCCCCTTTGCTCGATACGGCTTCATAAGGCAAAGAGTTAGGATCAATACCGATTTTCAATACTGGATGAGATTTTATCCACTGACGTTCATTTTGACTAAGATTAAGAAGTTCACCGACTAAACTGTTCGATTGATAAACATCTGAAATATAACGTTTTGCACCATCTCCGAATGAATCAAACTGCTCAATGGCAGGGAAATAAACATAACTTCCTTCCACGGAATCCACATCGAAATAGAACGTCATAAACCCAGCATTGGTGCTGCCCGTCTGCGTTTTATAGCCAACGCCTTTCGTTACGGATGACAATTTAGAGGTGTTTTTCTTGTCCAATGATGGCGTTGATACATCTCCTAGGAACCAAGATTCAAGCGGTCGCTTATTATTATCAGCCAGTGCCGAAATAACCATGAAAGTATTATCTGCATCAAATATGTCAAAAATCTTAGGCAATTCGTCAAAGCGATCATTAACAATAAAGTACGCTGAGATTTGAGCAATAATATCGGCCTTCTTCAGAACCGGAGTCAGGTCGTTCTTAATTTGTCTTCTAAGAATTGGCTCAAACTCCCCGTCTTCCCTTTTCAGGTTTGCCAATGCGGCATTGAAGCGGTCTCTTAGCTCAGCCCCCCTGAAATCCACGTAGATGGGATAACTGACTTTATAATCTTCATGGATCTGAATCTCGCGCATTTCAATAAACCGGGTATTGGTGACAAACCAGGTTAATACGCGCCTTTCTACCATCAGGAGATCAACATTTTGAGCTCTCAGTTGGGAAAACGCCGACTCTAAGCTGTCGAGATCATCTATCCGATCAATGCTCAATTGGCTTTCCAACACTTCTACGGAGTTTTTAATCGGCGATGTTTCATCGAACAACAATGCACCTAAGGACAAATTTTTTGCCGACTTCAAATCCAGCTTACGCCTCTTTAATGACACTGGCACAAAATCAACATCCATCACCTTGTCACTGACAAAGTGCAATGAAGAGTCATCAAGTTGAACGCCAGAAACAAATGATATTGAGTTGTTGTTATCGATAGCTTGACGAGCTGCAGTACGAGGCAAAGTGACAACGTCACCCAATCGATACCCCATATCGTTCAATGCCCTTTGCATAATGTCATGCTCTAAGCCAACAGAAGTACTGTCTGGATACATGTAAGGCGGGTTGCCGAATCCAAATACACCTTTAATGGGAGAGCGATAAGGCGAGTCATCTAACCATTTAGATAAAATGCGGTTATTTTTACTGATATCAAACGTTGCAATCTGTTGATTCAATAAGTTAAGCAGCTCATTGTCGTTTGAACGAATAACCATGGCTGCTTTGACGTTCTTCCAGCGATCAAGTACATGGTTGACCGCTAAATTCTCGACTCCGCTTTTATGAGCAAGATCCATGGTGGTTACAGGTTCAGCCAGTAAGCCATCAACCGACCCATCTTCTAATGCACGAATAGCATCAATGGCCGTATCGAATTCAACTCTCTCAATCGAACTAAGCTGCACGCCAGATCGCTTTAGGTCGATGCTTTCTCGAACCATGGCAATTCGCCTTTTGGCCTCTTGCTCTATTTTATTATTGAGATGATCTTCGGTAGGAAGAATGACGGCAATTTGGTACGAGATATAAGGATCAGTTTGAAGGAAACGTCCTCCTTCGCTGGGATCAAACTGTTGAAACGGAAACACATCGCCTTTCCCGTCTAACAAAGCTTGCTTTGCTTCAGCATGAGAATCTACGCTGATGAAGTTGGTTTTTACGTTGAAACGCTCTTCAAGATCGTAAGCCCAATCTCGAATAATCCCGTCGACTTTTCCGTCATCACCAATAAATGAGTAAGGATAATGACTGGATAGTGTAACAAACGTGATTTCACGATCAGGATCTTGCCATAGGTTTGGTTGTTGATCCGGAGCAGCCTCAGCGTTAACGCTAGCGGCACGAACAACGAATACAACAAACAAAATTATGGCGATGACATAACGCTTACCCCACTTACCCCACATCTGCCAGAGGTCACTCATCTTTGAACTTCTCTTTAATCTCTAGAATCTCTGGCAATTTAATGAAAAACAGATCAACGATAGTCGGGTCAAAATGCTTACCTTTCTGCTCAGTGATTAAAGCCAAAGCATCTTCGACACTCCAAGCTTTTTTATAAGGGCGCTCTGCGGTCAGGGCATCAAACACATCAGCAACAGCCGCAATTCTTCCAACCAATGGAATATCTTCGCCGGCTATCTGCTTTGGGTAACCACTGCCATCCCACTTTTCATG
Source organism: Vibrio sp. 10N.261.52.C11 (assembly GCF_041471405.1). NCBI lineage: Bacteria > Pseudomonadati > Pseudomonadota > Gammaproteobacteria > Vibrionales > Vibrionaceae > Vibrio > Vibrio sp. 10N.261.52.C11. The sequence continues at coordinate 25,729 of NZ_JBFROI010000043.1, read as the reverse complement.
GTGATACTGCGCGACTTGAATGGCCATACGCATCAGTTTGGAATCGCCCTGCCTACCAAGGATTTCAACACCGAACTCGACGTGTTTCTGCATGGTAGTCCATTCATCGGCATCCAATTTCCCTGGCTTCAGTAACACACTGTCAGGAATGCCAATCTTGCCAATATCATGCATTGGTGCTGCATCACGCAACGTCTCGGCATCTTCGTCAGTCATTCCCAAGGCTTTAGCTAGCACTTCACAGTAGTGACTCATACGCTTAACGTGCATGCCTGTTTCATTGTCTTTAAATTCAGCAGCTCTACCCAGTATGTTCAGTGTTTCTAGCTTACCGAGATTGATCTCTTGAGTTTTCTCTTTTACCTGACTAAACAACGCGCGTTGTTGGTCATAAAGTGCGATATGCGTTTTCACACGCTGGAGTGCAATTGCAGGGGTTATCGGCTTGGTTAGGTAATCGACAGCCCCCAAGGAGAGCCCTTTTACTTCGGCTTCTGGACCAATTGTGGCGGTCACGAAAATGATAGGAATGTGAGCCGTATTCGGCTGAGCTTTAAGTTGGCGGCAAACCTCGTAACCATCAATGTCAGGCATCATGATATCAAGGAGGATAAGGTCTGGCTGCGGCACCATCTTCGCAATCTTGATACCAATGGTGCCGTTAATCGCCACTTTCACTTGATAGGTATCTTTGAGTATTGCCGTTAACACATCCAAGTTACTTGGGGTGTCATCTACGACTAACACTATAGGTTTCCGACTCATTGATACCTCGTATAAAAATCAAACAGTTATAACCATAGTGTAGAACGGTTTTCAGAGGTTAAGCAGAAAAAAGCAATTGATTTTCAAAAATGAAGAGTAGATCTGTGAGTGACTTCAAACTGGCGTTATTAGAAGTACGACCAGTCAATATTACGTCAGTTAAGTTATTATTATACAAGGGGAATTACCTTTGCATTGCAACATTTCACTAACAACACAGATACTATCCGAAAACAAAAAGAGCTCCTCATATGGGAGCTCTTTTCGTTCAACGGCTAGAAAGCAAAACAACCGAGTTATTCAGTAATCTAACGACCAGAATAATACATACAGATTCGAACACCATCGAACTCACGAATCTCAAATGGGATCTCGTAGATAGACTCCATCACTGATTTTTCAACCACTTCCGAAACCTTACCCGACTTAACCACTTTACCTTTCTTCATCGCGACAATGTTATCCGAGTAGCAAGAAGCGAAGTTGATGTCGTGAATCACGATAACGACCGCTTTATTGAACTCATGCGCCAAACGACGCAACGTCTGCATGATTTCAACCGAGTGTTTAATATCAAGGTTATTCAGAGGCTCATCTAAGAACACATAATCCGTATCTTGCGACACAACCATCGCGATAAACGCCATTTGACGCTGACCGCCACTCAACTCATCAAGGTATTTATTTTGGATGTCAGTAATGCCAAGGTGTTCTAGTGCTGTATCGACGATTTTATGATCTTCGTCTTTCAAGCGACCTTGAGAGTGTGGGAAACGACCAAAACAGACCAATTCACGAATCGTAAATCGCATGTTGATGTTATTTGATTGTCTTAACACGGCAAGGTGCTTCGCTAGCTCTTTGGTATCCCACTCAGCCAGTAACTTATCGCAAATGACCACTTCACCCGCGTCGCTGTCTGTTAAGCGGCTCGCCATTGAAAGCAGTGTACTTTTACCCGCACCATTTGGGCCAATGATAGAAGTCACTTCGCCTTTCGGGAACATAGCACTGGCATCATCAACCACGAGTGACTTGCCATACTTCTTAGTTAAACCTGTTAATTTAATCACTACTTACTACCTTTACTGAATTCTGGTGCGTAACAACAAGAACATAAAATACAAACCGCCGACCAAGTTAATAATCACACTCACAGTGGTTTCAAACGCCATCACTTTTTCGATAAACCATTGGCCAGAAACCAATAGAACGACCGCTAACAAACTGCTTGCGATGATAAGCACACGATGTTGATAAGATTTGAATATCTGACGAGCTAAGCTCACGGTGATTAAACCAAAGAACAGCACTGGGCCAACCAAAGCAGTCGATACCGCGACCATCACTGACACAATCACCAAGGTAATCTGAGTCAGTCGTTTGGTGTTCACACCCAAGCTTGTTGCGTTATCAACACCAAGCCAAAGTACATCAAGCTTAGGCGCTAACAACCAAAGGCCAAGCAAGCTCAAACCTAATGGAATAAGACTGAGGTAAACCAGTTCGCCTTTCACATTATTGAAGCTTGCGAACATCACATTCTGCAGCACCGCGAATTCATTGGGATCAATCAACATCGCAAGGAAGTTCGCTAAGCTCGAGAATACGCTGCCACACACGATGCCTATTAAAAGCAGTGTGAAAACGTTATTTCGCTTGCTCTTAAAGTAGAAATGGAACAAAGCAAACGAGAACAAGATCATCACAGTTACAGACATCGAAAAGTTTGCGATTGAATCAATCACCCAGAAACTGGTACTGCCAAACACAAACAGAAGTACCGTTTGAACCAGCATATACAAGCTATCAAAGCCCAAGATGGATGGGGTTAAAATTCGATTATTAGTAATGGTTTGGAACACCAATGACGATGCAGAAATCGCCACCGCCGCCAACACAATTGACAGTAGTTTAGGTAGTCGCAGAGACAAGAAGAACTCGTAGTTATCCCACGTCAGCCCCTGCCCGATGAATAGCGCTGTCATACCCAAAGACGCGATAGCCAGAATCGCAATTTTTACTGAATCACGCATTCGACTTGTCTCTCATGATTAGGTAAATAAAAATCATGCCACCAAAGATGCTGATTACCATCGAGATTGGAATCTCATAAGGGAAGATGACGATTCGAGCTAGCAGGTCACAAGCCAACACCAAGATCACCCCCCAGTAGGCAGTCCAAGGCAGAATCTTCTTCATGTTATCGCCCATCATCAGCGACACGATATTCGGCACGATAAGGCCAAGGAATGGGATAACACCAACGATCATCACCACAGAGGAGGCACTGATAGCCACTAACGCAACACCAATGAAGACGATCTTCTGATAATTCAAACCGATGTTTTTCGCGAAGCTCTCACCGATGCTCGCCGCACTGAACTGGCTCGCGAAATAGTAAGCCAATACACAAGCAGGCACCGCGAGATAAAGGATTTCATAGCTGCCCTGCAACACGCTCGCAAAGTTCGCCATAGTCCATGCCGACATGGTTTGTACTAAGTCGTACTTATAAGCAATAAAGGTTGTTAGAGACGAAACAACGTTGCCATACATAATGCCAATCAAAGGCACCAATACCGCGTTCTTAAACTTGAGGTGTTGTAGGAAGCGAACCAATAGCATGGTACCAAACACTGCAAACGCGAAGATAAAGCCTAAGTAGCTCCATTGCGCAGCATTGCCTAGCACTAGAATGCCGACAATGTAACCCAACATCGCACAGTCAATGGTGCCCATCGTCGAAGGCGCGGCAAACTTGTTCTGTACGATTTGCTGCATGATCAAGCCAGAAACACTCAATCCCGCTCCGGCAAGCACGATCGCGAGTAGTCGAGGGATCCGACTAACAATATAAATAGAGTTGGCGTGTTGGTTGCCATTGAAAAAGTCACTAAAACTGATTTCAGCGACTCCAATCATCAATGACGCAACGCATAACACAACAAGAAATACAGCAGCTGCAATGGGTTTCAACATAGAAATAATACTAAAGGTAGGTCTCGGGTAGCCCGTATAAAAAAGTGAAAAAGGGCTTATAAGAACACTCTTATAAGCCCGAAAATCTGATGGTTAGTAACTATTGAATCGTACGTTCAATGTCACTAATCATTCTGTGAATCGCCGTCACACCGCCACCAGCCAGATACCAAGCACTTGAATCAAGGTAAACGATATTGCCGTGCTGCGCTGCAGGTGTTGCCGCAACCAGTGGGTTATCAAACAGTTGTTGAGCGCGACCTTCTGATTTGCCAATCGCTTTTTCGCGGTCAAGCACGTAAAGCACTTCCGGTTTTGCATCAGCAATGTATTCAAAAGAGATTAGGTTGCCGTGTGTTCCTTTGATCGGAGCCACAGTTGCACTCTTTGATTCCACGAAACCAAAGTCATCAAAGATGATTGAGAAACGGCTGCCTTTGTTGAACATCGCAATGTTGTTACCGTTGTTCATTAGCATCATTGCTGAAGTTTCGTCAGACGCTACTTTGTCGTTTACCGCTGTGATAGAAGCTTGAGTCTCTTTAATGATCGCTTCGACTTCAGCTTGCTTACCAAAGATGTCGCCTAGCACACGCCAGTTTTGCTGAGCATCAGCCCAGTACTTGTCGCCTTCAATAGAAAACATGACAGTAGGAGCAATTTGTGCCAGTTTGTCGTAAACCTTAAGCATGCGGTTTTCCGCGATGATGATGTCAGGCTTCAACATGTAGATAGCTTCAAAATCAGGTTCGCTTAAAGAGCCTGTATTTGCCGTCGTATCTTTGTACGAAGCTAGGTAATCAGGCAGCAAGCTATGAGGCGCGCCAACTGGCTGTACACCAATTTTATCGAGCACGTCTAAGCTACCGTGGCCTAGAACCACCACTCGCTGTGGTACTTCAGTAAACTGCGCTGTGCCTTTCACATGCTCAATGGTGACGGTTTCCGCATGCGCGGTCATCATGAATGATGATGCTAGAACGATGGCAAGCCCGCTCAATAACTGGCGAACTGAATTGATTGTTTTCTTCATGTTTCTTCCTTTGCCATTGATACAAACCACCACTCATGACAATGAAAGTCACATTACTCATAGACGAGCATGGGGCGTACACAACTGCTAAATAACGATAATTTAAAGTCTGTCATTGGATTGACAACAAACCTGTAACGCAAGTGAGAACTATTATCAATTATATTTGCACTAAATTGGCGATACAACAACTTTATTATTCAGAAATGTAAAAGTGAGTATTCATATTTTGCGTAGTCAGGAGAGGTATTAGGAATCAGAAATATCAAAAAGACGCGAAGAGGAAAATACTCATCAACCTGAAGAAAAAAACAGATGGGGAAAGCACCCAAAAACCCTGTAATTACAACGCTGAACCCCAAAATAATGGATTGTAATTTACAATGTAAAGATCATATACAACAGAGACTTAATCATCACCAAATTAGCTGATCAATTAAACCCACTAATGACAACGAATACGAACAGCTGAAAAGCCAAGACTCAGTCAGATATCATGGTCAAATCCCTGACCTTCGCTCATTTAACCTTCAGTAACCGATGATAAATCACCCAAAAATATTTTTGAATTTAATTGAAAATAGGGTTGTAATTTTGAAAACTAGGCGTATAGTTCGCCACCTGGCTCTAATCTATAGAGCTGTTAATGCTAAAGTAAGTCCAAGTTCCACATAGACAGTTCTCGATTCCCTCGTTACACCATCTCTGCGTCAGCTTTCACCCAGATAGTCATTCAATAGCTTTTAAATTCGATCCTACTACCGATCTATCGTCATTTGCTCTTTTGTCAGCGAAGTCAGAATAGATAGAGCACTTAAATACAAATGTAATAAACACAAGGCACAGTTATGTCACGCAGAACAACACGACAAACCCATTGGTACCAACTATCACGCGAAAAAACAGTCAATAAACTAAAAGGTAATAAATGCTCAAGATTAAAATAGATTTACACAAAGAAGAGATTTCATGGGTCACCGAGATTCGACAGCTCAATAGCGATATACTCCACCGCCACATATTGCCCAAGCTACAACATCACAGCTATCTCATCGACTTTGAATTTAATGAACGAGAAAGCATCGGAACTATCGTTTCAGGCAACGGAAACACCCTAGGACATTTCACACTCCTATAGCATTTCCCAAAGGCTACAAAAGAAACACCATCTAGTCCCAAAGATGTAAAAGATGTCACCCTCAATTCGCTCTAGCAGAACAAAATAGAGTAGAAGTAAAACAGATCTGAAACCTAGCCCTTTTTGCATTTCACACGCGGCTAACGCTAGCTAGGTTATCGTACTTCTATTGAAACCAACTTATATCAAACTCTAAATCACCATTGAGTCATTATCAGTGCATTCATGGACTAATAAGTTAACGGCATCGACCTTAACTTCTGATCAAGAGTATATAAGTGTTCTGCAGCTTGCATGTGTTGAGGGTAATCACTGAACTTCTCACGATTCTCCTCATTCATCTTACATGTCTCATCCACCAGCATTAACTTCCAATACAGCTTCGTTGTATGCAACATCGCCAGTAACGGTTTGAACACCTCTTTCTCATAAGCTTGAATCAACTCTTCAATCAACTCGTCACGTTCGTCTTCGCTTGCGATTGAACCCTCGGTTGCCGACAACACTTTTTGATACTTCAGGTTTTGTTGCAGCTTATCCATGACCGTTTGGTTTTCTTCCGCTAAGTCAACAAGCTTCGACTTAATGATGTTTACCCAATTCGCTTGGCTCAGTACTGTGTCATCAACGCTGGTAAAATCTTCTCGTATTTGTCGTTCAACATCTTTTTGAGCTTTCTTTAAAACCGCACGCACCTTTTGGAAAGGCAGCTGATACTCCTTACTTAGCTCGATAATCAGTTTATGAAAACCACCATTTGGAAGGTGTAAGTTTTCTTTAAACGTCGCCATTGCAGCTTCTTGCTGTTCGGTAAGGTGAGTCATTCTGTTTCCTATTCTTTATCACTTATGGTGCTGAGCCCGCGATCATACCACTATATAACCTCGTTTTTTCGGTAACTTGATAGGTTATATCTAGGTGCGTACTTAAATTCTCTCAATACGTTATCTTTTGGTTACTTATTAATCCATATGGCGTTAAATGGTAAAACTGATCATCGATTAAAATCCATACTACACCTGTTCCAACAAAACAGACTTCTAACTTATACAGGTACTTAAATGAAAAAGATTGCACTTAAGATTGAGACTGTGCAAGTCGAATGCTCACCAAACTCGCCACCATGATAGCTAAGTAAAAGCTGCCGATAATGGATTCCATAAACACAAAGAATTGAGCAATAGGCAGAGCTGGTGATATGTCGCCGTAACCAACCGTAGTCAAGGTGATAAAGCTAAAGTACATCGCATTAAACAAGTTCGTCAGCCAGACTTGCTCTTCTAACCCGTTAAAGGCATTAGGAAAGATCTCTAAAATTAACAAGTAGATGGTCGACCAAGCAAACCCTAGCAACAAGTAAATACAGATGGAGCCGATGATGTGATTGGGTGTCACCGTTTTGGCTTTCATCACCTGCTTCAGCGCCGAGTAAATGTGTGAAAACAAGAACACAGCCAACGCCGATAACGTTACTACCGATAAGTTATAGCCTTCCAAAAATGAAAACACACCAGACACCAAGGCCGTGATCAACAACATCCCATACCAAGAGCGATACAAAGCTCGCTCTTTATGAATACCAACAATTGAACTCGCCAAAGTAATAATGATAATAAATAGTATTGTTTTCTGTCCTTGCGGATAGAACTGCTGCATCACAGCACAACCAAAAAACAACACCAACAGTGCATAAAACAAGAAGTAGAAGTTGTCGTCTTTCGAAACTGGTTTCATTTACTTTGCCTCTTGGTCTTCTTCGCCTTTATCTTCAAGGCCAAGCCAAGCCATCATAAGTTCGTAGGTCAAACTGAGTATTACTGCACCAACAAATAGGCCCACAATACCCGACATTGCCATACCACCTAACGCACCTAACAGAATCACCAACATAGGGATATGAGAGCCGCGGCTCAACAACATCGGCTTCAAAATCGCGTCACTACCGCTCACTAAAATACACCACACTAAGAACAAGCTCGCCGCCAGTGTCGATTCAACGCTGAACATGTAGATGATCGCCGGCAATAGAGCGAGAATCGGTGGAAGTTGGATTATCGCAATGAGCAGCACAGCTAGCGCCCAAAACGCAGCTGCTGGAACGCCTGCAATCACCAAACCGATTGCCGACATCATGGATTGAATCACAGCCACACCAATCACACCTTGCACAACGCTTCGCACGGTCGATTTAGAGAGCTCTACCAACTCTTCACCTTTACCGCCCGTTAAACGCGCCACTAAGTGAGTCACGCCGGTTTTGCATTTATCGGCATTACTCATGAATGCACCCGCAATGATGGTAGAGGTGATGAACTGAATAAAGCCGCCACCTAACGAGCCAAGAACAGAAGCCGCTTTCGTCGCAAACTGTTTAAGTTCATCCGCATACTTTATGAAAGTGCCTTCAATATTGTTGGAGGCGGCAACCAAGGTTGAATAAACCTTTTCCCCTATTAATGGAATATCTTGTAAGGACTCTTTCGGTTTAGGCAATGACAATGTGCCATCTTGAAGCCCTGTCATCAGGTCAGTCGCGCTGGTGTAGATACCAGAAGAAAGCGCCGCCAAAGGAATAAATAGAAGAATCACACCAATAAAGCTCAGCAATGCACTGGCTTTACCTTTCGACATCCCGGTTTTATTTGAAATTGCGACCGCCACTGGATACAACGCAGTCGCAATGATCGCACCCCATATCACCAGAAGAATGAATGGGCGCAAAATCGAAAAACACCAATACACGAGCATGGCAATCGCTGCGATCTTGATGGCAGCGTCTATCGCCTGTTTTGAAAAATCATCGGTTAACTTCATGAGACGTCCTTGTTAGACAAAATTAAGGCTGATTTTGTAGAAACTTCCAATTCCGTGTTTCTAGGAATAGAGAAGCCAAAATCATATATATGCCAATTAACACTAATTGGAATATGCGTATAAGAGTGTTGCTATCGATGTCACCGGAGCTCATCAACGTGCTACCAACCAGTACGAGCAACGTACTAAATGCAGTGGCGAAAATAGGTGCTTTTTCGGGAACCGTGTAGATCTTGGTAGCCATAAGAATGGCAATAAGTCCTATAAACAAAGAATAGAAGACAATGTTGGGTACTATAGAAAGAATTGAAAAAGCAGCAATCGCCAGCAATCCCCCGATACCGTTACTTATCACCAGAAAAGCGCTCAACTTTATCGACTTCTCTGACGTAATCATCAACGATAACAACGCAATGAACATCATTGTCAGTAAAGCTTCAGATATTTGAAAAATAAAGAAAAAACACACCACAGGATAGGAGATAATCATCGCCTTAAAGGCCGCATACCAACGCTGTTTCTTTTCGAGTGGCGCAGCAGCGAAGCCTGAGAACGCCGATTTTGGCTCAGGGAAAAACACATGCACTAACGCCAAACAGGAATGTGTGTAACCATAACGCTCTGCCAGGTTAGAATAATGTTTTAAGTCGTTATCAAAGCGGCGTCGATTCCAGCACCCTGTCAGTGAATCCGTTTCCACCAGCATTCTTAATCGACGCTCCAATATCTTGCGTCGGCTAATATCCGTAAAGGTCACCACGTACTTGTTATTGTGCGGCAGAATTTCAGTTAGCTTTTCCACCACAACGTTTACGGTAAACTGCTCACCAAGTCGACTGACGCCACTCAACTCACCTTTCCATCTCTGGTTTTCCTTCAGTGAGCGAGTAATGGTCGTGATTAGGCTGCTGTTATTCATAAAACAGAGATCAGAAATCGGACGAGATTCGACTTGGTCAAAGGCATAACCTGAAACCCGAGAGAATTGTTGATTCACTTGTATGACCCTCAATTGACTATCGAGGACAATAAAACCTGCGACACCATCAATGATCGCTTCCGACAAGTTATTCTTGCTTTGAGCCATTTCATGTCGATAAAGGCGTGCGGTAATAAGAGTGCTAAGTAAAAACAACGCACACACCGAAAAAAACATGGCTGGCGTAGAAGCAATACTCAGCAACCACAAGCTAAATGCCATATTGAGGACAAGTGCAGACACCACGTATAGCGGCATTTTTCGGTCATAACTTAACTTGTTCATAGTTTGCTCTGGTGATGGGCGAATGACTATGATGGCTAAGTTTTAATTAAGATATTTACCATTTTACGACACATACAAATTCAAATTACATATCGAACAATAAGTGCATAGGGTTACACTAACTATTAAGCGGAAGAGATTGAAAAGATTCGAGACCGCCACTTTGAATGCCAACCAGTGCCGGGTTACCTAGGCCTACTAACCGAATATCTCCGTCAAAATAACGAATAAACAAACGGTTAGTGGCCAAGCTCGTGTTTACTGACTTGGTAGATTACTGAACGGCTAGCTCCCCTCTGCGTACCCAGAATGCTCGAACATGGTCATAAATCAGATTAAACACAAACGCGTAAATGGTAATAAAAATGGTCACGCCGATGTCCATCAAAAATGCCTGCCATAACCCCACGTTAAGTAAGTATGCCATCACAGGGATTGTCGCTATCAACAAGCCAGCCTCAAATAGCACGACATGAAAAACACGTAACTTAAGCGAACGCTTTGATTTTTCCCCCGTGAAATAACGATCAAAAATACGGTTAAAACAGTAGTTCCAAATCATCGCGATGGTCGCAACAACTATCATGGTTCCTGATAAGGCATTCACATCGTGATCAGTAAATATCGCTAAACCTATAATTGACAGTGTGACGGCCAATACTTCAAACAACACCGAGTGGAAAACTCTCTCTAACGTACTCATACATTCCTATAGCAATTTATAACATGGTGGACTTACCGAAATTATGTCACCGAAAACAATAAGAGAAAGTTAACAGCCATCACGTTTAGTGATAGCTTAAGTATAAGTACCCCATTTTGTATTGAGCGAGAGATAACATGTACAGTTTTGAGCAACTAAAAGTCTTCGTCACAGTGTGTGAAAGTGGCTCTTTCTCTGCCGCCGCTCGCAAACTGAAACGAGCTCAGTCTGGGGTAAGCCAATCGATAGCCAACCTCGAAATTGCCATTGACCAAGAGCTGTTTAACCGAGAGAAAAACATCCCCGTTTTAACCAGCAAAGGTAAAGCGTTATTGCCTGTGGCTAAGTCCATTCTTGACCAGCAAAAGTACTTCGATCAAAAAGTAGAATCGCTGACCCAAGAAGATGAGCACGAACTGATCATTGCGGTTGATGAAAGCATCATAGATAAGAACTTTATTAAGATAATCAGCTCACTCGCCGATCAATTTCCAATCACACACTTCGATATCATTACCACCTCAACCTTTGATGTTGAAGACCTAGTAAGACGCGGAAAAGCACAGATTGGCATCATCTACGCGGATGGCGAACTGAAGGTCGATATGGATTTCTTTTTGCTAGGCCAAGCGCGTTTCCTAACTGTTAGCTCTGCCACTCACGAACTGAGTCGCATGTCCGTAGTACAAGACTCGGACCTCAAACGTTATCGCCAATGTGTACATCGCAGTTCAAAGCAGCGCGAATTGTGGTTCACCTACGGTATTAGCTCGATGCTTTGGTATGCGAACAACCACAAGACCATTGTTGATCTCGTTGAACAGAACGTGGGTTGGGCAAATGTGCCCGAGATGATGGTGATGGAAGGCATTCAAAAAGGCGATCTTGTGGCGTTGCCTGTCTCGCACGAGCATGGTGGTTGGATTACTCCAGTGGGATGTTTGGTGTCTCGCAGCCACATCAACGGCCCAGTTCTCACCAGCCTTATTGAGCAGCTTAAGAGGCACTCACTGCAATACAATCAATGGCAGGCTAACTAACCTCCCCTGTTCTTCACTCATCGTCAATTCATAGATTCAATATCGACGTGGGACTCACCACCGCTACCTCATTTCTGCTTATCTTGCCGATAAATATCTTTGTCGTGTGGATAAAACACCCTAGTTGATGTCCCAAAGTGACATAACTACTATGCGATCCCAACGGGTTTGTCTTTTCAAACGAATATAGACAGACCCAAATCGTTCTTTAACACCACTGACCCAACTTCAAATCTCCCAGATAAGCGCTCAGCCTTGCCGTTGCTTATATCGGTTTCAAATAGATCACTTTTTGAATATTAATTCGCACCCAGTTTATGAGCGCTCTTTGAGTGCTTTTTTATATCTAAATGAACCTTTTGGAAAATTTGTCGTGAACGTTTTAAGAAATATTTGCCCTGAGAAAATGGGTAAAGAGCGTAACAAACGAGAGTATGATTTACGCGTACTTAATTGTGTCAGTGAAAGCGAATATGAATCGCGTATGGCGGTTTGGAATAGCCTTGCGTTAACTGCTACTCCGTCTGCTTCGGAAACAAAGGGCTTCATCGATGAGTCTTTCAACAAGCTTCAACAAGACCTGAAAGAAGCTAGCCGTGAGTTATCGATTAACTACACGGACTTCATCGCAATGGCGCATGAAGAGATCAACTACATTAAGGTGTTTGTTGCTGATAAAACAGCACAATACGGTTGGTACGCTGCGATCGTTCTTATGGTCATCGGCACGGTTGCTCTGTGTATTCAGTAAGTTAGACCACAAATTTTACTGGCTACTGCATCGAGCGCTTTAATGCGCTCTAACTAGAAAACAAATGACGAGTCTCATTTGTTTTCTAGCCACCACAAACTCACTCTCCCATCAAAAACAACAAATCTTGGGTCGCTTGTTTTGGGCTTTCAGCGTGACATATCGCTGATACCAAGGCTAATCCATGAATACCTGTGTTAACCAACTGCGGAATGTTCGATTCGTTGATTCCACCGATACCAACAATCGGCAATTTCGTTGTTTTCAAAGCCATTTGAATGCCTTCATAACCCCAATGTTTCTTTAGATTCGTCTTAGTCGGTGTGGCAAAAATCGCACTGAGACCAATGTAATCGATCGGCAAACTATCTGCTTGTTGTAGCTGCTGTTCAGTTTCAATTGATAACCCAAGAATCTTGTCTGAACCAATCAGCTTACGTGCTAACTCTGCAGGCATATCCGATTGACCCAGATGCAAACCATCGGCGTCGACAGCCAATGCTACGTCCACTCGGTCATTGATGATCAGCGGAACACCTGAGCCAGCCAGAATCGACTTAACCGCTTGTGCTCGTTCAATGAAGGCTCTTACGTCCCCATGTTTTTCTCTTACTTGAACCATAGTGACGCCACCAGCAACCGCTTGTTCAACCACGAATTTAAGCGTTTCTAGATCTTGTTGGTCGTCAGTCACCAGATAAAGTTTATAAGGGTTCATCGCGTACCTTTGAAGTCGATTTCTAAAATTGGTTTTCTGCCATTTTACCGACAAATCACATCCTATGCATGGAAGTTAGCACTTAATTCCTTAAGTTAGGCGGTTGAATTCAAATACGCAACTCGTTGAAAGCATGTCGAAAAACCCGATTTTTCTAACAAAAGCGTTACTTATTACACAAACTATTCGCTTTAGCATGCCCAGAATGCTGTTTTATGAAATACTCCCCTATGAAGGAATCAGGTAAATATAGGGATAGTTATGCGCCACCTTTCTATAGCGCTCAAGATCAAGCTGGGTTATGCCATCTGCTTGCTCTTTTTCGTCATTTCAGGCCTTGTGAGTTACAAAGGTATTCAAACCTTGTCGAACGGCTTTAGCCAGTACAGTGAACTCAGCCACAAGGCGACATTGTCAGGCAACATTCAAGTGCACTTTCTTCAGATGCGTTTAGCTTCTGAACGTTACTTAGAGTCATTGGATGATCAATACGAAGCGAATTATCAATCGAGCAAACTTGCGATTGATGAACTGCTGAACAACTTAATCCAAACCACCACCAATACTGATAACTTGTCGAGCCTGCAATTAGTGCAAGACAGCGTTGCAGCTTTTGATGCGGCTTATGGATCAATGAAACAGAGCCAACTGCTCATTGACCAACTGGTCAACGTTGAGATGGTCAAACGAGAAACCAACGCACTGAAAGCGGCTCAGAGCTTGTTGTATGAGTCATACAATAACAATGATCCAAACGCGAGCTTATACGCAGGCATGTTGATGGAGAACTTCCTCGCAGCCAAGATCACCGTACTCAGTTACTCAAACAACAACGACCTCAAAACCTACGAAGCCGGTAAAGACATCTTTGAATATGCTCTGCCAGGTATCGAGGGCGATATTGAGTCTCTTAAATCATCTCCTTATCAAAGTGAACTGATTGAAGATTTCTCTAACCAACGTGAAGCGTACGCGAAAGGCTTTGAACAAGTTCACCAACAGATGCTGGAGAACACTCAAAGAACCGCTACCCTCGCCTCTATTGGTGACAGCTTAGCGATTTCGGTAGCTGATGCTCAGAGCATTCTAGAACAACAGAAACAAGCATTAACACCAGAACTGCAAGCCAGCGAAAAGCGCTCGATTCAAATCATCATATTGCTGACGGGTGTGGCTTTAGTTATTGGCATGACGAGCGCCGTGTTGGTGACTCGCTCTATTACTAAAGGCATCGCACAAGTTAAACAGATCACCAACGAGCTTTCTCAGGGCAACCTGAATGTGGAAGTGAACATTGAGAGCAAAAATGAGATTGGCGAACTGCTGACTAATATGGAGATCACCATTGAATCTCTGCGCGATATTGTTGGCCAAGTGAACCGTTCTAGCGTGCGTATTGGTGAGATGTCGGAGTCACTCAATCAAGTGACCAATAACAGCTCGACCAACGCAACACAATTGAATAGCGAGATGATAAATATCTCTTCTGCCGTTGATCAATTGGCTTCCAGCACATCAGAAATTGCTGCAAGTGCTAACCACGCGTCTCAAGTTGCTAACCAAGCAACCGAGAATGTGGCGATGGGACTCAAAGAAGTAGACAAAACACTGCATGAAATTGGCAGCGCCGATGAAAGCATGCAGGTAAGCAGCCAAAAAGTGACTGACCTACACAAAGAGTCGATGAACATTGGTGCCATTCTTGAAGTAATCAAAGGCGTTTCTGAGCAGACCAACCTGTTGGCATTGAATGCGGCTATTGAAGCTGCGCGCGCAGGTGAACAAGGTCGGGGATTTGCAGTAGTAGCCGATGAAGTAAGAACGCTCGCTAAACGTACCCAAGACTCTGCTAGCCAGATTGATGAGCTCATCACCTCACTACAACGTGGCGCTAAAGATGCGTTAGAGTCTATCAAAGAGAGCCACAGCACGGTTTCAGACGCTTCAACGCAGGCGCAGCAAGCTTCTCAGAACTTACATGTGATTAATCAACACATCCAAGATCTGAACCAAGCCAACAGCCAAATCGCAGTATCTGTCGACGAGCAAGATTGTCTGACCAAATCATTGGGTGAGAATGCACAAGGTGCAAACACCATCGCACAAAGTAACCAAGAGTCAGTCAGCAGCATTTCTGGTGCCGCGAGTGACTTAACCGAGGTTGCTCATCATCTAGAGAGCCAAGTAAATCGATTTAGAACCTAGCTGACTTTAAGTCTCTGTTATTTCGAGCCTCGTTTATTGAAAATATGGCGAACACGGTTTATATAATAAGAAAGCCCCCAGCACATTCGTGTTGGAGGCTTTTTAGTGAGCTAAATACTTATAGCCAGATTGAGGCTACTGAATCTTTAAACGTTGAATCAGTGTCTCTTCATCTAGTTGATACAGCTCATCGAGTAAGTTCATCTGCAAGCTACCCGGGCCGCGTGAGTTCTCAGCTGCGATTTCACCAACCACACCCAACACCGCTGCGGCAGCCAAGCCACTGTCATCACCGACTGCAGCGAAAGCTCCCGTTAATGCAGTAAGAGTACAACCCATGCCCGTCACATACGGCATCATTGGATGTCCGTTGTTTAACGTCACAACACTGTCTTTAGTGACAACGTAATCTGTCTCACCAGAAATCACCACATTCGCACCGTATTCAGCGACTAAGCATTGCGCTGCGCCTAATGCGGCATCACTGCTATCCAGCGCATCAACGCCTTTGCTCTGCGCTTGCTCACCCGCTAGCGCGATAATCTCAGACGCATTACCACGAATGATTAGCTTATCGGCTAAACGTGCAATTTCACGAGAAGTCTCAGTACGCAGCGTACTTGCGCCACAACCCACAGGGTCAAGAACCACAACCTTGCTGTTCGCGTTCGCTTGTTCAACCGCGAAACGCATTCTTGGTGTCCAAACACTGTCTAACGTGCCAATGTTAATCACAAGCGCGCCAGAGAAAGACATCATCTCAGCCAGTTCTTGCTGCGAGTGCGCCATGATAGGCGAAGCACCAATCGCCAATAACGCATTGGCCGTATTGTTCATCACGACGTAATTGGTGATGTTCACCACCAGTGGTTTTTGCTCTCGTACTGCGCGCAACGATTGGATGATTTGTTCAGTTAGCATGGATAAATCCTTATTCGTAAAAGTCGCTTTTAAGCCGAGGTTGAGTCATTAAGTGCATTCAGACCTTGCTGCCAAAAAGCCACTTCCATACGTGTTGCGGTTTTGAAAATATGAACGATGTTCTGACCGCGCTCGCTGTTGATATCAATTTCAGCAAGCAGTTGATTGAAGTATTCCGCGCCCGTTGCTACGCCAGACTGGAACTCTTCACTGCCATACAGTTGCAGCCAGCTTGCGTACGGGTTGCCTTCTAATACAGTATCGCTGCTTTCTAACAGCGCTTTACCAATCACAGCGTAACCAATGGAACACGGAGCCAGTGCCGCATAAAGATCGACAAGATCACCCGTCATGCCTGCATCCAGAACGTAGCGCGTATAAGCAACTGTACCGAAATCCTCCGGCTCATTTTCTAGGTCAGATTCGGTTAAACCCCACTGACCACAGTAAGTCACGTGGTGAGAGATTTCAGAATCTAGCAGGGCATGAACACTTGGCAGTGCACGACGCATGTCAGCCAGTGTTTTTGCCTTGTAAATCGCTAATGCATAAGCGCGGGCATACTGCTTCAAGAACAAAAAATCTTGCTTCAGATAATGAAGGAAACACGGCTGAGCGAGCGTGCCGTTTGCCAGCGTTTTAACAAAATCATGCTCGGTGTAGTCTTGCCAATCTTGTTGACAGGCTTGGATTAAGTCTTGGTATTTCATGAGATTCCTTAATCAAAAGTCGGTACGTAGTCAGCGGCTTTTGGTAGTGATTTGATAATGCCTTTGTCGAACATGAACTGTGCGTAATCGTCGTAACGCTTTAGGTCAACAGCAGAAGGGCGAAGTGCAAAACGAGTCAGCGTGTCATTCCATGCGCGTTGGTTAAGCTCGTTATTCAACGTATCTGGTGAATACGCCACAAACTCGCTCCATGACTCTTGTGGGTGGTTCACGATGTAAGTTGTTGCTTGCTCCAATGCTTTGTTGAACGCTTTGATCG
Source organism: Vibrio sp. 10N.261.52.C11 (assembly GCF_041471405.1). Taxonomy (NCBI): domain Bacteria; kingdom Pseudomonadati; phylum Pseudomonadota; class Gammaproteobacteria; order Vibrionales; family Vibrionaceae; genus Vibrio; species Vibrio sp. 10N.261.52.C11. The sequence continues at coordinate 8,405 of NZ_JBFROI010000043.1, read as the reverse complement.
CTTCATCATCGTGTTTCTTTGCGTTCGCAACAAAGATAAGCTCGTCGTAAGCGGGTACGCCGTGCTCTTCTGGGAAGAATGCTTTCGCTTTAAAACCTTCAAGTGCTAACTGGTTGGTTTCGAAGTTCCGTAAGCCACCCCAGATTGCGTCTACCTTGCCCGATGCCAATGAAGATGAAAGTGCCCAACCGACATTGATGGTTTGCACATCTGTAAATGCAACATTTTCTTGCGCTAACATAGTGCCGATAGTCGCTTCTTCGTTACCCGCAATCGCAATACCGATCTTCTTGCCTTTCAGATCCGCTAGCGAATCGTTCTTGCCGTTATCCAGTACCATTAGTGTGTTCAGTGGCGTCGCGATAAGGGTTGATGCACGAACTAAAGGAAGACCCGCTGCCACATCCATGGTTAAACTTGGTTGGTAAGTTACCGCTAAATCGACCTTACCTGCCGCGACCAATTTTGCTGGCGTGCTTGGGTCTGCTGGTTCTTGGATTTCAACCTCTAAGCCTTGGTCAGCAAAGTAACCACGCTCTTGAGCAATCACAATCGGGCCGTGGTTCGGGTTTACAAACCAATCCAACATCAATGTCAGTTTCTTTTGTTCAGAGTCCGCTAGAGCATGACCCGAAACTAACGAAGCAAGCAGTGCCACTGCACCTACCAATTTGGTATTTTTCATAGTTAACCTTTCCTTTTGAATATTATTATTGTGTTTATAGAGCTCATTTTTAACGAGCTATTGTTGAGATAAATAGCGTTGAGCGAAGCCTTATTAAACAAAGTGTTATTGAGCAAGCCATTACTGGTTCTCCCAAGGGATAGCTTTTTTGAGTAACTTGTCTATGATGAAGTAGAGCGAGATAGACAGCACCGCCAAGATGAACAAGGCAGCAAACATCTCATCAATGATCATGCGCGCGTTGGCCTGCAGCATTAGGTAACCTAACCCTTCACTCGAACCAACCCATTCCCCGACTACGGCACCAATTGGCGCAATCACCACCGCTACACGAATGCCAGACGCTAAGGTTGGCAGTGCAGCAGGAAGTTGGATATGGCGGAGCAGTTGCCATTTCGATGCACCCATCGTTTTGGCAAGATCGAGATAGCCTGTCGGTGTATTGCGCAGACCGTCGTAACAACAAGTGGTTACTGGGAAGAAGATAATGATCGCCGCCATCACCACTTTTGAGGCGATGCCATAACCAAGCCACAGCATCAATACTGGCGCGATCGCAAATACAGGGATAGCTTGGCTGGCAATTAAGATAGGCAATAACCAACGTTTTAACGGATCAAACATCAACATCTGCAGAGCGAAAAATAGCCCCATAGACAATCCGAGTAACAAGCCAAGTAGGACCTCTTGCGCAGTCACCCATGTGTGTTTGAGTAACACATCGTAACGTTCAATCAGCTTTAAAAAGACTTCTGCAGGCGCTGGCAAAATGAAGCTCGGCATCTCGAAGACAACCACAACTAACTGCCATAAACCGAGAATCACAGCACTGCTGATAAGCAAACGAACAACAGGATTCATCTGACGAGGGCGTGCAGTGGTAGCCTGTGCGTTAGTTGAATGAGCCACAGTTTCGCTTCGCGTTAGATCATTCATAATCACGCTCCAACTGATCTAAGATCGCTTGTTGTAACTCAGCACATTCACCATCTAACACTCTTGGTGTGGCAGTGAGAGGCACAGATAAAGACTGAGCGTTCGCCGGTGTGCCTTGCAACACATACAAATTGTCCGCCAAACGCACCGCTTCTTGTGGGTCATGGGTGATCAACACAACGGTTTTATCTCTCAACAGCTCACACGCTAAGCTCTGTAGTTTGTGTCTCGTTACCGCATCCAGCGCAGAGAACGGCTCATCCATCAGCACCACTGGCTTGTCTTGCATTAAAGTTCGAGCCAAAGCGACACGTTGACGCATACCACCAGACAACTGATCCGGCATCGCATTCGCATAATCAGCCAAACCAACCGCAGCGAGCAACTCGAGTGCTTGATTGGTTTGCACTGCTTTGTCAGAAGCTGAATTTTGAAAACAATGACTCAGACATACATTGTCGATAACCGACAGCCATGGCAGTAACAAATCCTGCTGCGCCATGTAAGCGATGCGATCCGTTAAAGGCAATTCATCAGAGATTGTCAATGTTCCCTGCCACTCCACCTTGTCGTCCAACAAGCCTGCCAGATAACGCAATACCGTGGTTTTCCCGCAGCCACTTCGACCTAGCAATACCGTCCACTTACCTGCGTTTAAGCTAAGCGACAATCCCGATAAGGTTGCGTGCTCACTGTCGTTATAACGTAAAGAGGCATTGCTGAGCTGAACACCCACCGTATTAACGGACATTCCCGTGCCCAGCGAAGAAGTGATTTACGGGCCCATGACCTTGGCCGACTTGCAACTCATCAGCATGAGCAATCGCGCGCGAAATGTATTGTTTGCCTAGCTCAACAGCCTCTGACAGCGTGTTGCCTTGCGCTAAGAAAGAAGCAATAGCAGATGAAAGCGTACAACCCGTACCGTGGGTGTTTTTGGTAGGAAAACGCTTCGCACTAATCAAAGCAGACGTGGTTGGCAGAATCAGTAAGTCGTTACTGTTCTCATCCTTCTCTAAATGACCGCCTTTGAGAAGAACGGCTTTAGCACCTAGTGCACGCAGGTCTTCAATCATATCCTGCATTTCGGCTTCGCTTTCAGGCACAGCTTTGCCCGTTAGTGCTGCGCCTTCCGGCAAGTTAGGCGTAATGATGTCTGCGAGCGGAATCAGTTCTTGTTTTAGCGTGGTGATCGCCGAGTTTTCTAAAAGAAGGTCGCCACTTGTCGCCACCATGACAGGGTCAATCACTAGGTGTTTAGGTTGGTATTGTTTGATTTTGTCCGCGACGACTTTGATGATTTGCGAATCCGCCAACATGCCGACTTTTACCGCCACGATATTCAAATCGGTAAACACTGCATCTAACTGACTAGCGACATGCTCTAGTGGGATTGGAAATATAGCGGACACGCCTTGGGTGTTCTGAGATGTAATCGCGGTAATTACCGAACAAGCGAAGCTACCCGTTGCAGACATGGCTTTAATATCAGCTTGAATGCCCGCGCCACCACCACTGTCAGAACCCGCAATGGTCAAAACAATCGGAGTATTGATCGAAGAAGATTGGTTTTCTGGTGTTTGAGTGCTGTTAGGTGATACTTGAGAATTGGAATGCTGTGTCATGGTCGCTCCTACTGTCTAAAAGACGTAAGAGAACCGAACTTTGGCCGCAAAGAGAGTGTGGAGGTGAAAGCAATGAGAGATCATTGTTGAACCACGTAGGCAAAGTAATCATAGTTCCCTACGCCAGTGTTAACTGAATCAGGTTCAACGGGTCTCGAATAACGATCTCAGCAAACACCAAATAAGGTATATGCCCCCCGACTATTGATAGCGATAGTAACAGCACTCTCACAACTGAGATACTGATTTTATTCAATTATAAGAATTACACATGAAAAAATTTCAATTAGGTCCAACAAAACAAATACTTATAACGTTCCTTTAGATGGCTTCGACTGTATCAACAAGCACAACACAATCAGAAACATACCTAGCCAGCCTGTAAACGGAATCAGCTCACCGACAATACACACGGCCAACACGGCGGCAACGACTGGCTCAAGTAAGGTAATCAAGTTGGCGCTACTCGCTGTGACATGGCGTAGCCCAAAACTGAAAGCGATATAGCCTAAACATTGAGGAAGTAACACCAAGTAACTCACCACCAATATATTGGTATTCGATGCGAACAAGTTATCCCCCGTAAACCAAAGCGTTGGCAGTAGCAACATCGCTCCTAGCCCAAATATGCTGCCCATCGCTGCTTGCGACTTAATGCCTTCGTCTATCAGAGCTTTTGTCGCCCATGAATAAATGGCGTAACACAACCCAGCAATCAACCCTAATCCAATGCCCAAAAGCTTCAGATCGTCACCAGAATCATTCGCTGATGATGATTCTGAAAATACCAGTAGCCCAATACCAACCACGCCAATGGCAAAGCTCGTTAACCAACGTTTGTTGATATTATTCTTTTTGCTAATAAGACACTCTAAAAGTGCAGAAAAGAAAGGAGCAGTAGCTATCGACACCACTGTGCCCATTGCGACACCCGATAACTTCATCGAAGAGTAAAAAGCCAGAGGATAGATCGCCAAAGCCAGCGCACTCGCCGCTAACAACTTTTTGTTGAGCAAAAGCTTATCAAGTGAAGATAAGATCTTTCGATACGCCAAGACTGCTTGCATTAAGCCGCCGACGCCCATTGAAAAAGCACCAATCGCTAATGGGCTGAGATCAGGCGCAAAGCTTGCGGCGGTGCCTGTCGTGCCCCATAAAACAGAAGCAAACACGATGGCTAAAGTGCCCGTTTGGAATTCGTTAACGCGATTGATGGCAAGATTCATTTCTATTACCTAGTCTATTTTCATTTCTGAAATAGATAATAGTGAACATATACTAAGTTGAGTTTGCCAAAAGGACGCTATTCTTGTTTTGGAAGACTCTCTTTCATCGAGCCCAAAAACGCCCTTGGAGACATGCCAAAGTGCTGAGAGAAGCGTCGACTGAATGCAGACAAGTCACTATAACCCACATTTTCTGCGACCAATTGAACGGGTAAATCGGTATGGCTAAGCAAGGCTTGAGCTTTCTCCATACGATAGCGAGTGATGTACTTAAGCGCACTGATTCCAATGCACTCTTTAAAGCGCTTCTTAAATTGAGTGGGGCTCAAGCAAGCCGTTTCTGCAAGCTGAGAAATAGAGAGAGGCTGGGCGTAATTATCCGCAATGAGCCTTTGGACCGCTCGAATACGAGGGTCGATGCTCTTGCTGACTTTTTGTTGCTCTAATAACAGTGAAAACACATCCAAGATGGATGATTCAATGCCACTGTCCACTTGGTATTCCAACTGCTTTTCAACAAACAGCAAGAAGCTCATTAAGGGTGGCGTGATAGTAAACACCGAGAGCTCATGCTCTAACAAGTGCTGCGGTAACTCTGCCATATCTGCGACAATAAACCGCGCTGCTTCATCCGCCTTAAACGCATGCGCTGTGGTTACCGGAATCACCACGCATTCGCCCACGGCCACCTTGCCGACATATCCCACCATTTCAATACTAATACTCCCTTGAATAGGCAGCACGAGTTGATGGTAGCCATCATGGGCATGAGTATTAAATTGCTTGGTGTAAGATCGAATGCTTAGGCTAGATTTCATGAGCAACGCCGGAATTCAGTTTATTGAAACATGAGTGTTAAAAAGAAATTACATGATTTAAGCGAGGGAGTCACATCGGACTAGTATTTTTGTCGTATCTCTTTCTAGCCTTTCTAAGTCGGATCAAAAAAGCCGTTTAAGTATTGATACTCAAACGGCTTTTTACTCAAGTCTAATTCGCAATCTCAAGAACAGTTAACCGAATCGGCTATCACTTCCTAACAAAATGGCTCATTCAGACTCTATTATTTTTGAAGTTGCTCTTTAGCGGCTTCAACCTTAGAAAAATCTAGGCCAAGCTCTTCAACTGCTTCTTTGATTAGCGCAGGGTTTTGCATTACCTGGCCCATCAGCATTTGAAGTTTATCTTGTGGTAAGCCAAGTTGGCTGATCGTCGCCATTGCTGCAAGAGGGTTCTCGGTCAACGTCTTGAATAGCTCGCTGATCTGCTCGTCGCTAATATTGTTCTCTTTCAACATTGCTAAAATCGGGTTCATTTTTTTGCCTTTGAAACACTAAATTAAGTAGGAGCACAGCATACCATCTAGCTGTGCTCGATTGTACTAGCAACTTATACTTTGCCTACTGTGAAGTAACCCTAAGCCTAGCGAGACTCTAATGGGTAAGAGCGGTAGCTCCACATACCATAGGTTCTAAGCGCATCTCGGTAGATACCTAGTAGCTCACCATCACTCGCCTTCTTAAGATCTGCGAGTGGCTTGTCTGGGTAAGAAACCGTATCAAAAGTAATGCCCTGAGGGCCGGTTTGCCAGCTAGCGATTTCAAACAGAGTTTGACCACGACGAACATGGCTTGCCGAGCTAATAATGGTCGCGTGCTTAATATCATGGCGAGCAAGTGCGTAGCTACTGAGTAAGGCATTGCCTACCGTGCTGGTCGCGTAATTCTCTTCGATGATGCGATCTTTGCTTACCCCTTTCTCGATAAGCCAATCCGCCATTAACTTACCTTCAGTCTTGTGGTTCTTGGGCACGCCACCCGTTAACACGATCATCGCATCTGAGTTCGCCTTAGCCATCGCCAATGTTGTCTCAAGACGCTCAATCAAAATTTGATGCATAGAGCCGTCTGGATTAAGCGCATAGCCCAAAGTGACAATCGCGCCATGATGATCAAGCAAGCCTTTATCCGCAGACTCTTTCAACGGTGTTTCTAACACGCGGTCGACCGTAGCAAAAATGCGTTTGATGTCTTCTGCTTTACCTTTGTTCAGGCTTTCCAGTTTCTCCATGTGCTTATTGGATTCACTTTCATTGCCTTCAAATCGCTGCCAAACCGCAAGGTAAGCATGAAGATCAACATCGTCTGGTGCAACCGTCAGCGCTTGCTCAAACAGCTCAATAGCGCGCTCTGCATTCTTGTTGTAGATCTGAGCGTTCGCTGCCGAGATAAGCAAATCAGTACGGTAAGGTTCTAGTTGGTAAGCTTCTAACAATCGGTTAGTCACAATTTCCATGTTGCTTGGCATTTTAGCCGTAAAGCCCGCGTGAGAAATTCTTGCCGGAGACTTAAACGCCTGCAACGCATCAAGAAGTAATTGGTCGACAACTTGTCGCTTAGTCACCAACTGCGCGTAATCCGCAGAAGCCTGTACTGCGCCGTCGTTAGCAGCAAAAGAATAAGGTGTTGCGCCAAAAGCCAGCATGCCACCAAGAGCGAGGGCGATAATGTTCTTTTTCATGAAAAGATCCTGTGTCGTTAAGTGTTCACATCAGATTTGCTCACCAATGTAAGTCCCTAAGATTAAAAAACTGTGAACCAAACCTTACTCCCCAAGGTTAATATTCATTTGTTGCATAAGATGTGGCTGCAGATCACGATTTTGAACTTACCAATAAGCCTGTGTATCCAGATAATTTTGGTTTAAAGGGGAATTAACCGATCATTTTGGAATATCTAACTGCGAAATCCATGCGCCCTATTCCACCGAAAACCGCCAATCACAAATCCAAACTCCACAGAAAACAACACGCCTAAACAGCAACTTTAAGCTCATTTTTTCAACAACTTAAAATCCAACACACCGAATTGTTCGATGTTGAACCTCCCCACAGATAACGAAGCTCTAAACATATGGCCTCTAAATGCGAATCGACATATTTTCAAATAATTCAAAATCAAATATTGAACGACCGTTCAAGTGGTGCTTTAATGAATCACCAATACAAGGAGTTACCCCATGCTTAAGTTCTATTTTCACCAAACACCCAACCCAATGAAGATCGCTCTGTTTTTGGAAGAGACAGGCCTAGATTTTGAACTTGTTCCTGTCGATACCTTAAAGGGTGAACAGCATTCACCGGAATATCGTTTGATCAATCCAAATGGCAAAACGCCTGCGATTGAAGACGAAGGACAACGTGTATTCGACTCTAACGCTATCCTGCTCTACCTATCTGAGAAAACAGGCAAGCTAGCCGGTCAGCCAGAAGACAGAGCTGAACTGTTATCTTGGATGATGTTTATCGCAAGCGGACTTGGCCCATACTCTGGCCAATCGGTACACTTCCGTCATGCTGCACCTGCAGGCTTAGATTACGCGGTAAATCGTTATCTACGCGAAGCGCAACGTCACTACGAAGTGTTAGAGAAACATATGGAAGGTCGTGAGTTTATCGTCGGAAATGAGTACACGATTGTCGATGTCGCTGCATGGGGCTGGATTGATAAAGCACCGGTTGTGCTTGGTGAAGAAGGCTTAGAACCTTACCCGAACTTGAAGCGCTGGTTTAACGCAATCAACACTCGCCCTGCTGCACTGCGTGCTCGCGAAATCGGCAAAGGCATTGAGTTTAAAACCGAACGTGATGAAGAAGCGAAACGAGCGCTGTTTCCTTCGAATTTCCCAATCAACGAAGAATTCAGCATGAAGTAAACGATGTGGAGCGAAAGCTCATTACTGGGCGAGCTATCTAAAAATCAATAGTATTGTTTCTATTAACTGATACCACACTAGTTAAAATATCAATACTATTGATATAGCTATTGTAAGAACCCTTACCGACATCCGATGGTGTCTCTGTCGGTCGTGCCGGGGAAAAGTCCTGAATCAGTTACTCTGGATCGCAGCGAATTTGTAATACCAATTAAAGTA
>NZ_JBFROI010000042.1:0-48633 GCF_041471405.1 Vibrio sp. 10N.261.52.C11 | reverse complement strand
TAGAAAATGACGGGAGAAAAGCGGCAAGTTATTTGCTAATTTCTTGTGAAAAAGGTAAGAAAAATGATGTAAGTAATGCATTAAAAGAACTACCTGAAGTCAGACTTACAAGCATTGTTGGGGGTACCTACGACATTATTTCTTTGATTGAAGCTCCTGATCTGCAATCAATACACCATTTATGTAATGAGATAGAGTCTTTCAATGGCATTCGCTCTCTCAATACAACAGTAGTGCTACACCAGCCAATCAGTCGTTAAAAATAAAGCCGCTCTTATGAGCGGCTTTTTTAAATGCCTCCAATTACTCTAATCTTCGCATCTTTCGTACCTGCTTGACCCAACCAAAAAGTTTGCCCCAAACTCGTCCCATCACCTTGACCGAGTTGGTTCTTTGGAACTGAGTCTAAATCAACGGTTAGCTTTAAATCCCAAGACATGGGGTCACGAAGAATAAAACGCATCAACCCCACTAAAGTTTTATGGAAATCTCCTCCATAGGAGAACTTTCGGAACGTCTCGAAATCAATGTTATCAATACAAAGATTAAACTTACCGTTTAGATCTGGGATGCTCTTACCTAAATGTAAATTTGAACCCAAAATACAATTCGTTCTATTTAATTGATTCCTTTGGCATTCGGCAATTTTTACTCTTCGAAAGACCCACTCTTCGATTCGAACACTTGGTAATGAAAAATAGTGCGCAACAATGCCAGAAATCAGTTTCGGAGAGCGTGTCCTGGTAGATAGCTGATTGACGTAAGACAAAATCTTTGCACGATCAAGCCCGATCGTATCAGACTCTTGAATAACATTAGACAACCCTGCTAGGTGCAGCATACGCCCAGAAAAGTCATCTGTTGCATCGCTTTGATACTGAACATGATAACGGTACTTTTTCCAAACACGATAGATTAAACTGGTATATCTATTATGAAAGAAATCAAAGAAGTCTCTAACTGGATTATCATCATCATCTCTACCTACTAATTTTTCTGTATAGTTCGCGGGCAAAGGTGAACTTGAACCGTGTAATCCTAAAAAGTTAGTTTCAATTCTCGAATAGTGCTCACCAGACCTTTCCATATGACTGATGAATTCCATATCACTTTTGGGGAAACAGAGGTTTGGTGAGACACTAAACGCAATTCTCTCTTGATAAAAATATTTGTTTTCACCAACCGCTACAAAATCACTGCCCGGTAATAGTTGGTAGTGCTTCTCTAACAACAAAACTGCTTGAAAAAAGCTAAATTCGTTTATTTTTTCTGATAATTCATCAATCATAAGATTGTTTGCTGTCCAGTTAAACTTGCCCATTGGTAGCTTTCGCCACTGCGTTCATCGTAGACTTCTAACTCTGTAAATGAGTTAACACTTGAATATAAGCGTATGAACTCATTCAATACATTTGCCATCAAAAACATGTCCCCTTCATTGACAAAAAAACTAGAGTTCATCTTAAGCTTAAATTGATTACCACGAACGGATACCCCTCTAAACACTCTATCGATAGGTTTCATTTCTGATGAGATAATGCCGTCAAGCCTGTGCAACGAAGCCCTATGAGCCTGCCTATCCACTCTAGAATGGAAGTCATATGTAGACAGTAAAACCTTGAGTACATCAATATTAGAGAGCGATAGATAATTCAATGACATATTAGCAATCAGTTGCCATTGGAGTTCGCCATTCACTTGCGGGCTAACAGATTGCGTAGGTTTAGTAATATTACTAAACGTGGCGTAAGTTGGAGATTTATGTGTGGTATATATGATGTCTCCTACAGACAATCTTTCAGACAAATCTGCATTACTGCACAATAACTTCATCAAAACCGTTTCGGTTCCTAGGTCTGCAATATCCCCATTGTGGGTATGAAAAGATATATAACGCTCAAGCCCTCTTCCACTCACTCGCTCTGAAACTTTTGACTTGTAGAAATCACGTTTATCTCTTTGATTTATTTGGTGTTCAAAGGACTCAAATTCAATAAGAGATTTTCGTCGCCTTTCATTTTTGCTCCAACTTTCTACTTGGTTTATTGAATAAACTTCGTAGTGATCCTGGTTGTCACTCTGTGGCCGAACTTTATACTCATTTCGGCGATGTTCAAGCCGAATTGGATCACCATCTTTTTCGAATAGGTTCACAGCTGGCGTGCAATGTAACCTTAAGTGCTTATCTTTCAGGACAACTTCGGCAGGTAATGCTCTCTTAAAATGGAATTTAAGGTTCACGGTACTTCTTTGTGGTATCCCTTTTAGCCAATCGAGACCCGTAATATCAAAAAACATAAATTTGTCTGGTAAAGAAAAATATTCTTGCAACAAACGATAACCTGCAAATGAATTGTCGCTATATGGCAGTATCGCTTCGTCGTCTTGGTACCCAACCGGTTTAACAAATTCAGGTCCAAGTTTACGTTTATACCCACCGCCCACGTCTAACTCGACGTAGTCTAAGTATCTAAATATCCATAAGAAAAGAATTCTAGTTATATGGATCTCACCATGTAAATGAAACCTTAATTTATCTAACCCGATACGAGATAACTCTAGCCCATGTTCAGTCGCAAGTGTCACATCAACAGATGAGCTTGTTCGACTGTTGCTTTGGTCAATGCTTGTGATTTTTAAGGGGAAAAGCTCTACGTCATAGCAGGTTCTGAATAAACATTGCGTACCTTCCACTTGTTCACTAGCCATCTCAGCCCCGCGCTTTACCACTGTTTTTTCAGTGACACTTCCCGAGTGTGGCGTTAGTTCGCTAATGCATAACGAAGGAATCGAGCGCATGTAATGTGGCCACAACAGCGTCATTAACGACTGAGTGAGCTCTGGGAGTTCATCATCAATCTTTTCTCTAATACGGCCAGTAAGAAACGCAAAACCTTCAAGAAGACGTTCTACATCAGGATCGAATGTTCCTTCAGACAAAAAGTTGGTCAGTTTTGGATTGTACTTGGCAAATTCGCTGCCGGATTCTCGTAGATATGTGAGTTCATCTTGAAAGTATTTACTGTTACTCAATGGGCACCTACTAAACGTTAAATTGGCCGTCAGTTCCCATATAGACATCGATAGACATCGGAACTTTTCCACCGTTGTGTAAGACTTCTCCGCATATGCCAAAGCCTAATTGAAGAGGGTTGTTGTGATTTTCTCGGTAATGTACTTCAACACTTCGTAGCCGAGGTTCGAAGCTTTCTATTGTGGAAGTGATGTTCTTTTGGATGTGACGAACTAAATTGGTGTTGTTCGATAGAACATCATTGAAATCAGGTAAGCCATATTCCCGATCGATCATTGAATTACCCGCATGAGTATTAAGCAAATCAGCAAGGTGCAGATGAATGGATTCAATTAAATGCCTATGTGAAACCACTTTTTCATAACAATTTTTCGGCTCACCAAGTTCAATTCGTTCTAATAATCGGTAACCTTTTTCCATATAACACTCTAAGAAAAAAAGCAGCCAGTAAACCTGGCCGCTTATTTATTTCCAAACTTATTATTGGTCTAGCTTACCAACCAAAGATAAGTCAAAGCTCGCGCCCATGTACTTGAAGTGAGGACGAACAGACATCGATACTTTATACCAACCTGGGTCACCCTCAACGTCAGACACTTCGACTTTAGCCGCTCGTAACGGTCGACGACCACGAACTTCTGCTGGCGGGTTCTCTTGGTCAGATACGTATTGACGGATCCATTTATTTAGCTCAACTTCCAAATCGGTACGCTCTTTCCAAGAACCAATTTGCTCACGTTGAAGTACTTTAATGTAATGAGCTAAGCGGTTAATAATGAACATGTAAGGTAGCTGAGTACCCAACTTGTAGTTCATCTCAGCTTGCTTGCCTTCAGGTGTATTCGCAAACACTTTTGGTTTTTGAACTGAGTTTGCCGAGAAGAACGCTGCGTTATCAGAACCTTTACGCATTGTTAAAGCCATAAAGCCTTCTTCTGCAAGTTCATACTCACGGCGGTCAGAAACCAGAATTTCGGTTGGGATCTTAGTTTCGATCTGACCCATCGCTTCAAAGTTATAAACCGGTAAATCGGTTACCGCACCACCACTTTGCGGGCCAATAATGTTTGGACACCAGCGATATTTTGCAAACGACTCACTGATCTTTGAAGCCATAGCATAAGCTGAGTTACCCCAAAGGTAATTGTCATGGCTGTCCGTAACCATTTCATCGTAGTCAAACGCCTTAATTGGGTTGTCTTCAACTGAGTATGGCGTACGCAGCATAAAACGTGATGTACACAGCCCAACATAACGTGCGTCTTCGTGCTCACGGAATCCGCGCCACTTAGTATACTGAGGACCTTCAAATACCGACTTTAAGTCTTTTAAGTTTGGTAATTCTTCATAAGAATCTAAACCAAAGAATTGAGAAGATGCAGAAGTAATAAATGGTGCATGAGACATAGCACCTACATTACCCATATATTCCATTAGTTTAATATCAGGCGAAGACGCAGATAGTTGGTAATCACAAATAACGGCACCTACAGGCTTACCACCAAATTGACCGTATTCACGAGTATAAATCTGCTTATATAAACCTGATTTCACTACTTCAGGAGCATCTTCAAAATCATCCAGAACTTCGTCTTTCTTAGCCGAAATAAGTTCGATTTGAATGTTTTCACGGAAGTCCGTGTGATCAACAAGATATTTAAGACCACGCCATGTTGATTCAATCGCTTGAACTTCTTCGTTGTGAAGAATTGCATCAACCTGTTTAGACAACTTTTGATCAATCTCAGAGATCATCAAATCAACTAAAGACTGGTCTACTTTTTCTACTGTTGAGCTGCTTAATAACTCACCAATGAATGCTTCAACGCCACGCTTTGCAACGTCAAAACCCTCATCACTAGGTTTAATGCGAGTCTCATTTAAAATGCTATCCAGAAGAGAGCCTGACTCAACTAGAGCTGCTTCTTGTTCTGGTGCTTGTGCTTCTGCCGACATGATCTTCCTTACTCTGCTTTTTCGCCTTGGTCTGCACCAATGCTTAGTTCATCCAAAAGTTTCTTTCTTGCTTCTTCATCTTGAAGAACTGCTGCAATCTTCTTACGGAAAGCAGGTACATTCCCTAGAGGGCCTTTCAATGCAACCAAGGCTTCACGAAGTTCTAGTAAACCATTCAGCTCAGGAACGCTCTTCGCAATCGACTCTGGAGTAAAGTCCTTCATATTTTTGAATGTAATATCAACGCCAATTTGCGCACCTTCTTCATCAGAAAGACGGTTTTCAACATTTGCTTTGATATTCGGTGCGTAACCTTCTAATACTTCGTTAAAGTTATCTTTATCGATATTAATCGGATTACGCTCTTCGATCGGAGTTTCATCTGCACGAGCAGTGAAGTCACCGACAACCATCATACTTAGGGGCAGTTCAACATCATCAGACGCATCGCCTGTTGCTGGAACATAACGTATATTAATTCGCTCTTTCGGAGCCACCGAGCCATCACGTGACATAATTAGTCCTTTCTAGTTTATTGCTGGTCATAAATTGTTTCCCATTCGCTATATCTCACAGGTAAAAAATCCTTAGTTCGATATAGTTCCTTTAGAGTTTTTTGAATTAGATTTTCTAAAGAAAAAAACAAATGGGGTTCCCAAATTGATAGATTTAGTTCCTTAGCCACCGCCCAACTTTGTTCCAAGTAAGGCAAGCACAAAGGGTATAAACCAACACTTTGGTAGGCTTTCACTAACTTTAAGTGCAACATGAATTGTCCACGACCGGAGTTATCCAACTCGAGTTTGTTTGACAGTTCAGCCACATATTTACCCAAGTCACCTAGGGCAATATCCTCCATCTCAGATAGATCATCTTCAGCTACAACAATAGTTTGAATTATTGACGACTTACCCGAAGGACAAGCGTTACCTGTAGACAACCAAGTAATCGTTGCTTCATCCGCAAATGGAATAGAATTTTTGAAAGAGAGGTTCTCAATTCCCTCAAAAGAATCGACAAATCTCTTTGTTTCTTGCTTTACAGCCAACGCAGCTTCGTCATACCCAAGATTGTCTAACATTGAATAAACGAAATAATGCCCAGTCAGCCAAAATGGCGCATCAGTAAGTGTTCGCTCTAAACGCTTGATCGTATCGATATCACTTTCTTGATTTGCTTTATCTCGATATTCCGCCTGCTGGTCTGATGACACAGCGAGGCTAAGAGGCGTTAGATTGTCTTTGTGATCAGGTAAACCATCAACGTCGGCCCATGTCAGGTGACGGTAAATCCGATATCCTAAAGGTTCAGTCGGATTTGAATGCACCATGATCTCAGACACTTTTTTTAACGTACGCTTTGATGCAGCCGGAGATGAAAAATCTGTGTCAACGTCTACAGTGCTGTGCTCTCGAGGTTTACTTCGTTTCTGATTAGGCGTGGTGTGCGTCTTCGGACTGTCAGCTTCGTGGCTTTGTGGAACGATCGCTTTCTCGGACAGTGCAACAACATCAATGAGCGGTTCGGAATCAGCCAAACTGTGTTCAACCAACGTTTCTTCATTTAAAGATGCGTTCTGCATTAGTTGATTCAAATGACTTTTTAATTCGAAAAAGTCTACATCAGAGTCTTGAAATATCTCGTCAAACTGACGCTGGATACCTTCAGTTAGTGTGATACATCGAGATAGAACTTCCCAGTCAAGGGATTCTGCAGACAATTTAGTCGCGACGAGTTTGAATTGATGATTGAGCCACTCAACAGCCCCATCTCTACCTCTTTTACGTTTAGGGTATAACTCATGACCAAAACGACTGATTGAGTCATTGAGCAAAGATAATCCTTCCTCAAGCCCTATCTCGCCTTTGTCCTCTACCAAAGAACGGATCAGATAACAAAGCGCTTTAAGATCCTTACTATGCTGACTTAGCACTTCAATCGAATGGACTTTTACTATATGCCAGTCAACAGTCTCACCAAATAATGAACCAAATTTTTTCACTTCGGCTTCCATCATTTCATAGCAAAACTCGTACCTAGCATCCTCACCAGTTGGTGAGTGTTCAGATATTGGTGCTAATAGCGTTTCAGTATCGATCAGACTCAAGTTAACCTCTGCTTTCAGAATTGTAATTTCTAATTGCTCGCTCGATTGCTATAGCACCTCGCGCTGGTTTAGATAGTTGATGACTTTTGTCTATAGAATCACTTGCCATGCTATTAAGAATTTCCGTTATTTCGCTGAATTTCTTAGGGGCATTAGTCTCTAGATCAGCTAACGAGTCGTGAAGTTTCTGTCGACCAAATACTGATTGTTCAGTTACAGTACTGAACAAAATAAATTCGCTTCTTGCTACTTTTAGAGCTCTTACTTTAGCTTTCAATTTTGGCGTGTTACCAAAAAATGATTGCGCAGCTTCTGCCTCAAGAATTGCTTTGGTGTAATAATGCTGCTTTGCATTTTTCTCTATCGAGGCATCTATTCCGCTGAGCACTTTGCGTGGTAATACATGACTATAAAAATAGGCTCTTGACTGGTTTACTTTCCAAGCAGTTTCAATATCACTGTCTGCAACATCTGATTTCCCATCTAAGATGAGTTCGACTAAACGCTGTTCTTGATTCCCACCAAAGGCGGCAATATTTTGTGAATTGATGGTCGCCTTATTCAGACTTGCCATCGTTTCCGTCAGCGCTTTATCTGCATAAGGAAATAGAGAGCCGTCACTGTTCAGTTTTTCTCGCAAAACAACGAGATCATGCCGGATCGACATCAGAGTTTTAGGAAGTAGATCGACCGCCCCTTCATATTCATTCAAGTCCGATTCATAGTTTTTATACAACTTAGCTAATTTGCTCTGTTGGACTTCATAAGCTTCTCGGTAAGGAGCTGTCGAGACGACATCTTTTTCCATATCTTGTAACGCGAATTCAATATCCCATGGAGACTGTGCTAAAAAAGACGCGGTTTGTGCAGGTTTAATAGTGCTCACAAGGCTACTCGAACTGTTGGTCGATTTAACAATCGATTTCCATTCAGGCTGACCTTGGTTATATAAATATGTACCAGTGATAATCACGACACACAGAACCAAACTCGCTTCTAAGTATCGAAGCCGACCACTTTGAATTCTGTCAATAGTTCGATGTTTGGTTAGAACGAGATCAGCATTCCGTAAACTACTAAATAAGGGAGCACTTACATCAGCACCAAATTTTTGGGTATCGATCTTGGCTAGTTGCTGCGCAAACGAAGTCGCTGTATACCTGTGCTGTCGAGGGTTGTTGACAACATCTTTAATTAACTTCCATACATGGTTAGGGATTAAACCTGGTCGTTTTTTTGCTTGTAATTGAGTTGTCCAAGCATCGCCAAATGCAGCTCCAAGAAATAGATGCCCAGTTAATAACGCCAATGAATAGACGTCATCTTGAGGTTGAGCCACGCCAGACTTTATAAACGCAGGAGACGCATAGCTCATGCTTGCTTCAGCGTAAGTATTAGATTCACCAACATAACGAGCAGCACCAAAGTCGATCAACTTTACATAATCGGACTCTGTAACAATAATGTTTGAAGGTTTAATATCTAAATGGCAGACACCTCTCGTGTGCATAAACTCAAGCGCACCAGACAATTGATATATCAGCCACGCAATATGGTCATGCCTAAAACCTTTAGGAGTATGACGAGCCATTTTTTCAGCCAAAGATTCGCCCTGAATCCACTGATACATAAAGTATGGTCGATCGAACTCTTTGCCTATTTTAATGAAATCAGCAACACTCGGATGTTGAGACATCTCAAGACGACTGGCTTCATTAATGATTAATTCATTCGCAAGTTCAGATGAACCTTCATTTAGAACCTTACAGCAAACCTGTTTTTCAGGGTTCCCTTTCTTGGCCAGGTGATAAACAGTCGTTTTGCCATTTTTTGAAGGTAATGTATCTAACACGTCAAATTGGGAGAAAATCACATACTCTAGCTTGGGCTTATTTTTATTAGCCATATTCTGAGCTTGCTGATTTTTCTTTTCGATCGCTTTCACAACCAACTTATCTAGATAACCTTTGGCTGTCCCTTGCTTTTCTGGCACGCTAAACTCTTTATCAAACGAAATAAATTAATGCTAGATAATAATTACTGTCCAATACCCTTTTCAATAGCAGTATTTAAAACCATCGGTAAGACTATTAATTCAGTTATTATTACTAAACAACCGAACATTACGACAAACGCTTTAACTAACTATTTTTGGCTAAAAATTAGGGTACTTATCCACGTAAATAACGAACTAAACATACATTGTTAACTGAGTCACATTTTTAGTTCATTCTAATAAAAACGAATTGTTCGTTTATCTGAGTAATGTTCAGAAATAATATTGATTATCTCTATAATTGGAATAGGTGTTTGGGAAGTGGATTCACCAAATAGGAATTAGGAATAGTTCGATATCAAGTGAGTATGGTAAAGCACTAAAATACTGCTCACTTATCATAAAACCATCAAGCCCCGCTCCTAAGCTTGAGTTCGTCATTGGAATGTACAACGCTATACTTAATTACGATGATAAAAATACACATCAGTTTCATCAAGGTGTTACAAATTTAGAAATAGAGCGGTGCAGCAACTAAAGCGGCTTGATGAATAAGGTGGATCTAAATAAACGCTAAGACTAACTTTGTCTACTGAATCGCCTTTCAGATAATTGTCGTGTGATAATGATTATAATATAAGCGTTTCGTATCACGGCTATGCAGTCAGGTCTGTTTCATACAAGTGAGTTGGAGCAACGCCCTTTCTCCTTTAACATCAAACATTAACAGGGTTACAGGGCTATTATGCGTTACCTCTTGGATAGTGCAGGCCATTAATGCCAATGCAGAACAACTACCCAATGTACCCCATAAATCATTAATTAAAGTGGGCTGCTGTGGGTTATCAAAACATTCGGCGCGTGCACCTAACGCGAACCCATAATCTTCAGTATGAGACCTCAGATTAGTCATATCAGAGAATACAGGCCCAAAACTCTTGATATTGCGACTCGCATTCCTGACGAGCTTCATTACTGACCTTCGCGTTGTATTTGCAGGTTCTACTTCGAAATAACCTAACTTTGCTTTGGGTTTAAGCTTTAACGTTTGCACCAAGTTATTCCGACATAACAGTAAACCCGCCCCGCCCTCACTCGGTATTATGCCCCATGGATTAGTTGAACTCATGACATCTCCAGCTTCGATTAAGTCACTGAGATCATCAACAAGTGAATCTACTGAGATACTCATTATTGCATCGAATTGGTTCAACTTAGCCAATGATGTGGTCAAGTATGATGGTCCACTTTGTTGAACCACTTCATAACGTGATATTGAATCACAATGCTTACATTCACTTAACCACTGACTCATCTCCACAGCAGAAATAGAGCCCGGTACATTGACGAGTAACGGAATAGGCTTTAATGATGTAGGTAACTGCTTTAAAAGAGAGTCGATCAAGCTCTCAATAAGCACCGAACACTTGTCAAACAATGATGTACTGGAAATGTATTCAATACTAGCGTACGTGAATCTTTCTATCCCATCACCGGCCACTTGCTGATCGAACCTTCCCAAATCCGCTTTGGCAACTGTTGTGGCAATATCAAGATTCATGCCCGTTGGTGTCATGGCTTCCATACCAATAACGAATCGTGCTGAATTGTTATTCATTATCCGACAACTCCTGTTTTTTATGGATCTTCGTTGACACTAAAAGATGCTCCTCGCCTTGACATGGAAAGGCAGCGCTGTAACTGATTGAAAGTATGCGAGCCTCTGTATCAATGAAAACCGTAGAAATAGGCATATCTACTTGATAGTTGGCATTTTTAAATTGAGCTTCTGCTACATACATCTCTTTGGGGAAACGGAAAGAGAGTGCATCATTATGGCAAAAGCCACTCATCATCAATCGTTCACCGCCAGATATGAAGCCTTTGCATTGTTGGTCTAGTGGCGCACTCTGATAAAAACGCTGGTCAAAGTCTACGGGATAAAGAGGTTTCCTATTCTCTAGCCAATCGTCATCAAAAGTGCCAGCGTATCGCTGACGAGCCCCGAAAAATGGGGCTAACGGGCCAAATCCAGCAACCCGTGTATTCTTGGGTGTCGCACTCCAATCTTCCGTAGGATAAAAAACCGAAGGAACCTTCTGTTTCAATAGTTCCCCTTTAGTATCAGCAATACCTCCGCCGAGCCGGTTTCTTAAATCGCCTCCGATAGCACAGGAGAAGTCCATCTCTTTTTCCACAAATGGGAGTGGTTTACTTAGCGTTACGCTACCTCCGTGCTCAATCCATTGCCTATCACCAAGTACCGATATGGTTTTGTCGATATGGCCATCAATCAAAAGCCGACACTCATGGTACGTAACTGCCTTTTTCGCGTAGCTTCGGGCCTTACCGAAAATCAGTACATCTGTGTTGGTTTTAACAACTGAGAACTCTTGGTCAGCTTTCATCGCGGAAAGCCCTGCTTCACCCAGGTAGACAGGATCGTCATAGATCTCTGCCTCTTCTTGCTCCTTCCAAACAGAACCTACGAGTTGCCATGAACGTTTTCCAACGACAATCCACACCTCATTGCCATTATGATCCCGTTGAAAACGGCCTTTGATTGAAAGTTCTGGATGGTTCTCAATATCCCACAACTGCATTATTATTCCTTAGATTAAACCTTTCTGAGGCTGTTGAATTCTGGGTTAGTCGCGTGATATTCCACTCTTGTTGATGAACTGGCATAGCCATATCCCAAGGGATGTATGAGCGAGTATGGAGGCAAACCTGACGCCAAATCCAAACCCTAAAAGCAGCACTGACTTGAGTATCGAACATGGCTTGGATACTGGTTTCTAGAGTCAAAGTTTGTCCCAATCGACCCGGTGACGCTTGTCTGTAGGCGCCAATTTCGACCCATTCTTTTAGCTTTTCGAGTATTTCGTGCCACTCAAAGTCTATCCCCAAATTTTTTGGTGTCACTGGTAAACGTTTCCCATAGACAATGTAAAGCGCTTGGATCCAATCCTCACCTTCGAACTCGTCAAGGCTTGATACTAATTCAACTATTTTCGGAACATGTTCATTCAGACCGTGTAATACAAAATCGAACGGAGCCTGTACACTACTCAGATTAAAGCTCTCAAACTCTTTGAGCTCCAAAAGTTTGGCAAAAGTGACCACTTCGGGATCAGATACACTATCGATTGAGGTACCAAATTCCTGACGAAACCATGTCCCTCTATCCTCTTTCGTAAGTAATCGCTCAAACAGGTTCTGACTGCCATTTGAGTTTTCAGCTAACCAGACAACGCTTTCTGCATCGTTTTGTAACGATAAAAATAAATGTGTTTTATGCTCAGAAAACCGCTTGTCTTTAAGCCAACGTTTTAGCAGACCAACTGTGACAGTTTGGCGTAACTGTAGGCACTCCAAGTAAAGCACGGGCAGTTTACAACCACCTTCAACCATTTCGATTACCACAGAGTCGGTACCTGATAATGATGACTGAACAACTAGCAATTTTGCGGTTTGGTAATCCAAATCATCAAGTATCGATAAACCACAAAGTAGGTTTTCTTGCTCTTGTCCAATCTCAGAATTCAACATGAGCCAAGCATAAATGGTTGGTTCGCTCTGCTTTAATTGATGAATCAATCCCGGAGCCAATCGATAGAAAGACCAATAAACATTTTTTAGGTCTTCAATCTGACGCTCAGCCAGCGCTAAATACTCCAGTTTAACGCTTGGGTATCCCCTTTTATGTACTTGTAAGCGTTGCTTTAACAAGAAACCGAGTGTCTCCGAAGCCAGTGACAGCTTTTCATTACACATATCCAGCCACTTGATAGGAAGCTCGTCCAATAAAGCGAGCGTACTTTCCGCATTAGTGATGGCGAGTTCCAAATCTTCATTAGTAATCGGCTGGTTTAGTTGATCAATACCTATTTTTTGACGCATCCGTGAATCCAATCTAGTAACACGATCAATTGATCGCGATGGTGCCGCCTTGAATTTTTTGAGCCTTCTCTGCTTGGGAAGTCACATATTTGGCTTTGGTGGTAATTCGGCCATCACGGCCGCTGTAACGAGTCTCTGTTTCGCCACTTCTCACAATTAACTCTTGTTCCGTTTCAATAACCATTTTCTTTGCTCTCAGTACAAATTCATCAGAATCATCCAGAATGGAGAAAAAGATATCTGTGACTAAAGGGAGATTAAAATCGTTATTTAAAAATTCGATACGACATGAAAGGTTGTTATCAACAGCAAGTTGTAACTCGGCTAATTTGAACCCCCGCCCCAACCTCGCATTTATTGGTTGCTGTAAAGGGTTACCTTCGAAATCGACACGAACACCACTTTTAGATTCGTTAATCGATACAATTGTTCCAAAACGCGAAAAGCAAGCCGTTGATTCGGCTTGCTGTTCGGTGATGGTTTGGATAATTTGGGTTTGTTTTTCCATCATTAATTGATCGCTACGTTTCCACCTTTGACTACAACTTTATCGCTTCCTTCAATGGTTATTGAAGAACCGGACAACTTGATAGAACCATCACTATTCATCACTAATGAAGACCCACCCGTTTTCAGTACTATCTTGTCACCGCTTATGATCTGGGTCGCACCATCGGCTTTGTATGAAGTATTTCCTTTAACAGAAACCGTTAAGTTGCCACCAACCGTTTGGTTATCATCAGCTCCAATGTCAGAACTTTTTGAAGCACCTACCGTTAAGTTGCTATTTTCGCCCACATCCAAGT
Organism: Vibrio sp. 10N.261.52.C11; assembly: GCF_041471405.1. NCBI lineage: Bacteria > Pseudomonadati > Pseudomonadota > Gammaproteobacteria > Vibrionales > Vibrionaceae > Vibrio > Vibrio sp. 10N.261.52.C11. Next base: position 34,831 of record NZ_JBFROI010000042.1, on the reverse strand, counting down.
CATCATTCTTACCAATCTTGGTAATTTGATTGTCTCCAATTTCTAGATCAGAGTTATTCTTAACATATTGAGTCTCATTGGCATTGTAAGTAACGGATACATCTTGTTCGACAGTTTCAGTAAACGTACTGTTAACTTGGGTGGTCTTGTGTCCGTCAATGGTCTCTTTGTGATCACCGTGAACATCATTTGTCTGATGGCGTGCAACCTTTAAAAACTCATCTTGACCTATATCGCGATAGCGGTTATTCAAAACCTTAGTCGACATGTCCTTTTGCGCATGAATGTAGACTTCTTCTTGGTTAGCTTCATCTTCAAAGCTCAACTCGTTATAGCCTGTCCCTTTATGCGTTTGCGTTCTAAAAGTTGTCCGCGTTTTGTTCTCTGGTAACGAATATGGAGGATAATGAAGTCCGTTATAAACTGCGCCAGTAACTAAAGGCCTATCAGGGTCTCCCTCTAGGAAGGTAACAACCACTTCATGGCCGATGCGAGGTAGGTATACCGCCCCCCAAGTCGGTGCAGCCATTGATTGGCTAACTCGAATCCAACAACTCGAATGCTCATCGCTCTCGCCATAACGGTCCCAATGGAACTGAACTTTGATTCGTCCAAGCTTATCAGTATAGATTTCTTCGCCTGCAGGCCCCACAACGACCGCTGTTTGTGTACCTTCAACCAAAGGAGCCTCAAGTTTTGGAGCTCTAAACTCAACATTCCTAGGAATGCACGCAAACTGATTGTGATATGTAGTTGGCAGACCATTAGTTTCATCTTCATGAACCTGAGGGTCATGGCCACTATGCATTACCGATAACATGAGATAATCACGGTTGATTGCTGAACGTGGATGCTCACTGATACTAAAACTGTATCCAGACGCCAGCCTCATGACATTACTGGTCGCCTCCACTTGCTGATTATCAACAACATATTCAGACATCCATTCATTTGATCTTACTTGACCCATCATTGGATCAACGTAACGCCCTGGGAAATCGAACAATTTAAGGTCTAAATCGAGTTCGCCGGAGCTGCTCATTTCCTGAGGGATCTTCGGAAACTCGTAGTTATAGTCAGTGTAAGTAACGTGGCCGGTTTTCACTCGATTCACAAGTTCAAGATCAGAGATATGCTCGCGATCTGCAACACCACCACCATCAGCATGATAAACAATAGGACCCAAATAAGACCCGTTAAGTGGTGAGCTCAATAACTCAGCTATTGCATCATTACTGTCGACAATAACCATTGTGTGGTTAGCTTCTGTATGCTCAAAGTAGTACCACATACCATGCTCAGCCAAAATTCGTTGAACAAACTCTAGGTCTGTCTCTCGATATTGGAGCACGTATTCTTTTGAAGGATATACGCCTGACAGCTCTAATCGATAATCAGTTACTGACGCATCATCTAAAACTTCAGAGATGATCGCCGACGCTGATTTTTGTTGAAATATTCGGCAGTCTTGTCTTTGGCTCAAAAACCAAGCTTGCGGAACAAGAGTCAGTTGGTAACGGGAGAATCTCCTACCCGATCCAAGGTAACGAACTTCATTAACTACGCCGTGAAAGCATCTCGCTGAACTGACACCTTGGCCATATAGAGTCAAGCTACCTGGTTTACGGATAAGTGCATCAAATGAGATATCAGGATCAAGTGAAAGTAATGATAGGCTGATTTGAAAAGGCTTTGAAAGCTCTTCGATTACCTGAAAGCTCTCCACACGAAAATCATGCTCAGAGCCTTGCAGTTCAAACTTAAATTCTACGTCATTCACCATATCTTTTACCTGATACTAATAATAGAAATAGGGCCAACAGCAGTTGTTGACCCTTTGTTTTTCACGAAAAGCGATTAAGCTTCGCGTGGAGCACGCCAGTCATCGTTACCAGCAGTACCACAGTTCTCGTGAGTTACTTCGATTGCACGGTAAGTCAGCTTAAGTACTTCTTCAGTTACACGATCTGAAGTTGCAGCGTCTTGACAGTGATTCATACGAGTTTGAATATCTACAAGTAGTGCATCAATTAACTTGATTGAGTAGTAGTGCTCTTGCTTACCTTGTACTGAAGTACGGTAAAAACGGATTACACACTCAGGAAGCTTTTCGCCAGACACTAATGCGTTGAATAACAGAGGTGAACAACGGTCTTGTACTTTAGTTACTACTACAGGGCGGTGAACACGTTGACCTGTTGGTTGGCCACTTTGTGGGTCACGTGGAACTGTTAGTACGTGATCAAGTTCTTGAACTAGGAACTCATCAACGTGAGCTTCTTGCCAAGTGTTACCTACAGAATCTGCAGAGTAAGTATCTTTAGTAATGTGACCTTGAGTTTCACCATTGATAGACATATATGCTGGAGTTGGCATCGATATTTCCTTTTTAAAATTTATAATTCATTAATTCACCAAATCGCTTATCACCGCGACTGATTAAGCTAATACAAACATCATGCCAACTTTATAAAACCAATTAATACAGTCAGTTACAAAAAATCACCCGTTATAAACATTATATTTAACAACAATTTGTTGTTTATAAAAACGATTTATTGAACGTGGATACTAATAAATTGAATTTAAAACACAAAGGCAAAATAACCATCTCGAAGATTAGAAATAAAGTCAAAAAAACTAGTAATTAAATCATAACACCTAGACTATTTATTATTTTTAACGGGATTTTAAATATTAGTCAGATAAAAAGCCAAAACAAACAATAAAAGTAACCAATAAACAATAGTAAATTCATCACCGAATAAAAAACCAGTTATCAATTTTAGTATAATTGCTGCATCCCATATACATAACTAATAGAACTAAAATGATAAATATAAACCTTTCCTCTTTAATACAACGTCTGCACCCTATTGTAAAAGTCGCTTTAGAGGATGCCGCTGCATTAGCCGTATCGGAAAAAGCCAATGAAGTGCAAATTGAACACTATCTATTAAGCTTATTAGAAAGGCCAAATAGTGATTTTGATATCTTATTAAGTCATTTCGATTGCTCAGAGACCATTTTAAGGCAATCCATTCGTTCGACTTTAGATACCAACACAACAGGCAACGGCAGCAAGCCCGTTTTTTCTTCGCTTTTAATCGAATGGCTTCAAGAAAGTTGGTTGGTCTCATCTTTAGATCTATCCGAAACTCAGATTCGCTCTGGCGCCCTACTTCTTACACTCGTGAGTAACCCACTACGCTATGGTCAGCACGGCTACGCTTCAATCTTAGACGGTGTAAACCCAGATACCTTAAAGCGTAACTTTTCTGAACTCACAACAAACTCTCTAGAATCTTTAGCAACGACATCAGAAAAAACCGACGCACGTGAAGATGGTTCGGCATTAAGTAAATTCACCACCGACTTTACCGGCAAAGCAAGAAAGGGCGAGATCGACCCAGTATTCTGCCGTGATCAAGAAATCAGACAAATAATCGACATATTGGCGCGACGCAGAAAAAATAACCCAATCGCCGTAGGTGAGCCGGGAGTTGGTAAAACAGCGGTGGTAGAGGGTCTTGCATTAAAAATTACCGAAGGAGATGTGCCAGACTGCCTCAAAGGTGTTGAACTATACGGCCTAGACATGGGCTTACTTCAAGCGGGGGCAAGTGTTAAGGGAGAGTTTGAAAAACGCCTTAACGCAGTACTAGATGAAGTGAAGAATTCACCGACTCCAATCATTTTATTTATAGATGAAGCTCACACGCTAGTTGGGGGAGGCAATCAAGCTGGAGGCAGCGATGCTGCCAACCTACTTAAACCCGCTCTAGCACGTGGTGAAGTAAAAACAATTGCTGCCACCACATGGTCTGAATACAAAAAATATTTCGAAAAAGATCCAGCTCTGGCGCGCCGTTTCCAACTGGTAAAACTTGATGAGCCGTCGGCTACTCAAGCAGCATTGATCATCCGAGGCTTAAGACCAGCCTATGAAAAGTCACATAACGTATACGTACGTGACGACGCAATCACTGCCGCAGCAAACTTAGCTGATCGTTACATCACTGGACGTCAACTGCCAGATAAAGCAATCGACGTGTTAGATACGGCTTGTGCTCGCGTCAATATTAGCCTTAATGCAACACCGGCACCTGTTGAAACATTACATCAAGAAATTGCCGCTGCGAATCGCGAGCTCGAAGCTCTAGAACGTGACCAACTTCAGCAAACTGGTGACAAACACAGTGCCGCTTTAATTCCTGAGCTAAAAGAGAAGATTGAAAAGGCCACAGAAGAACAAGCTACCCTTCAGGTTCAATGGAAAAAAGAGCAATCTCTTATTCAAGAGATCATAGAACTGCGTAGTCATCTTTATAGCCTTACTACTCCTTCGACTGAAGAAGACAGCGCTCCTATAGCTGACAATACGCTTCAAGATGATGACGCACTAACAAGTGACAAACCAAATTGTCATGAATATTCTGAAGAGCAGACTCGCGAAGCTATTCAATCTTGTAACGAACGTTTAGATAACGTGCGCGGTACCAATCCGCTCGTTCACTATGAAGTAGGTCCAGACGAGATTAGTCATGTTATTTCTGATTGGACAGGCATTCCTATGGGTAAGATGCTTCAAGATGAGTCGCAAGCGACCTTAAACTTGAAGCAAAATCTAATTCAAAACATTAAAGGTCAAGAGTTTGCCATTGATGCGCTTGCTGAAGGTATTCAAACCGCAAAAGCAGGATTGGGCAACCCAGATGCACCAACGGGCGTTTTCTTATTGGTTGGCCCAAGTGGTGTAGGTAAAACAGAAACAGCTCGCGCTATCGCCGATCAAATGTTTGGTGGTGAACGTTTCATGACGACCATCAACATGTCTGAGTTCCAAGAGAAACACACTGTGTCTCGCCTTATTGGTTCTCCTCCTGGCTATGTTGGTTTTGGCGAAGGCGGTATGCTAACCGAAGCAGTACGTCAGCGCCCTTACTCTGTTGTTCTTTTAGATGAAGTTGAAAAAGCAGACCCAGAAGTACTCAACCTGTTCTATCAAGTTTTCGACAAAGGCACACTGAATGATGGCGAAGGTCGTACCATCGACTTCAAAAATACGCTCATCATCATGACGAGTAACCTCGCGACACATGAGATTGAGTCTTTGGTTCACCAAGCGAAAGACATTGATGCCAATATCGTCGCTGAAGCCATTCGCCCAACGTTGAATCAACACTTCAAGCCAGCCTTGTTGGCTCGTATGTCCGTGTTGCCATTCCTTCCACTTTCAGACGCAGCAATGACTGATATCATCCATCATAAACTGAAGAAAGTGTCTGAGCGCCTGCAAAGCCACCACAAACTGGCACTTTGCTATGGTGATAACTTAGTAGAATTCGTATTAGGCAACTGCCGCCTTGCAGAGACGGGAGCTCGAAATATTGATGCCGTTATTAACCGTCAACTATTGCCGCAGCTTTCGACTCAACTACTGGTGAATGACAAGGATGATTCACATACTCAAATTGACGTTTCTGTGGACGAGCAAGGAACTCTAACCTATGCGTTCAGCTAACCATAGTGAGCTTAGTAACGCCCTACTTGCGATCAGCCAATCTCTGGCTGATCGCAGCCAGTTAGCTCAAACTTTGGATGCCGTTCTCACAGCAGCAAGGCAAATGACTTTCGCGAAACATGGCATCATTTACGTGCTTGACCAAACCGGTCAAGCCTTGATTCCAAGTACTGCACATCACCATGAAAAAGTCATCGCCTCACATCCTTGGGAACCACTGCAGTTAGACACAGTAAGTGAAGCTGACCCATTCAACTTCGCCGTACGTAACGGCGAAGTTGTCTTGATCAATGAGCTATACACTTACAATGGTTATGACTGCGAAGGTATCTATCAAACCGAGCAAACGTTAGGTCTAAAAAGCAATAACTTACTTGCTTGGCCATTGATTGATGATGAGGGCAAAACCATTGGATTGTTGGTTTTGCTCGATTTAAGCGTAATCGATAACGAAACCGCACTTACCGAGTTTTGCCGAATGGCAGCAAGTAATATTCGCCATGCCATTTGGTTAGAGCAATATGGACAAGTGATTAAGAGTTTAAGCGCCGATAACCAAGCTTTGGTTCGTGAAAATACTCAGCTAAAAAAGCGGACAAAGAAAACCTATCAAGGCCCGATCGCTGAAAGTGAAGAGATGGTCAATGTATTGAGCCGACTTGATAAGGTACTCTCTTTGCCTGTCGACGTCTTACTTAGAGGCGAGACGGGTGCGGGTAAAGAAGTCATTGCAAAATACATTCACGAAAACTCGAATCGTTCTGACCAAGCATTAATCGTTCAGAACTGTGCCGCAATTCCTGAACAACTTCTGGAATCTGAACTTTTCGGGCACAGAAAGGGCTCATTTACCGGCGCAGACAAGGACAAAGTTGGCTTATTTGAAGCAGCAAATGGCGGAACCCTATTCCTAGATGAAATTGGCGATATGCCAATGTTACTTCAAGCTAAACTGTTGCGTGTGCTACAAGAACGTAAAGTTCGCCCTGTAGGCGCCAGCAGAGAGATTGAAGTGGATGTTAGAGTCATTGCTGCGACACACTGTAACTTAATGCAACAGATTAAAGACGGTGGCTTTAGGGCCGATTTATTCTATCGCTTGAATGTTTTCCCTATCACTTTACCACCACTGAGATCCAGACAAGCGGACATTATCCCACTTGCCGAGCACTTTGTTCAGTACACCACCACGATGTTAGGCTTGCCTCAATCACCTGGATTGAGTGCTAATGTGAGAAACCAACTGCTCGCTTACACCTACCCCGGTAACGTGCGCGAGCTTAAGAACATCATTGAACGCTCGGTTCTGCTTTCCGATTTTGAAACCATTACTCAGATTGAGTTTGGTGAACAGATCCCAGAAGAGGTAGAACACCGTCAAGTTGTTGCTCCAGTTACATCGACAATTCAGCCCACGTTGGAACCTGAACTTCTGGGAGCTGACGATGTAGCTGTTGGCCTAAAAGAGGTGGTCAGCCAATACGAACGAACTGTGATTATCGACTGCTTAAACTCTTGTAATTGGCACACGAAACGAGCGGCAGAGCAACTGTCGCTCCCGTTAAGTACGCTCAATCACAAGATGAAGAAATACGATATTTCTGCGGCGGGCTGAGGCAAAGAGAAAACAATTACAACAGAGTGTTCAGTCAGTCCGATAGAAACAAAAAAACCGCCCGAAGGCGGTTTTTTTATATTGATTTTTGTTCCGGAACGCTTACATTCGTCGGCTCTTTTACAATCCAATCCTCGATCCACGCTTTGCGTTTCACTGAGTTATTCGCTAACTCTTTTTGCCAATAGAGAAACGCAGAATCATTCATTCGAGAAACATCTCGCTCAATCTCCATCCAGGGCATACCTTTTGTACTATATTCTTGTCCACCCAGTACAGACAGTTTTTGGGCCTGTTTTAGTGGATAGATACCTATACCTGGCGCAAGCCCCATTTGTGATAACGATGAGACAGCAATATGCACTGGTAAAAACACGGCTTTTTTCTTGTCCAAAATTGGACCAAATGGTCTCAAGGTCGGAACTCTTCGTCCTGTTGGAGACGTATATCTAAGCTCAAACTTAACGATATGCAGAGTCCTACGGTCACTAAATGGATCTAAGTATCTATTAGGATCTGCATTAACTTTCGCTTGAAACTCCTCCACAAAAGCCCCTAACCCAGATGCAAGTTCGGAGTTAGTATCAGTGAAATTGACCTCTTTGATTTCTACTTTTGCATAAGAAGAAGGTACTTCTTTCTTATAAGTGTATTCACCAACTTCCAGCAGTGAACCGAAGAAACTTGGCCCTTCAGTCGTGTCTTTTGAAAACATCGACTCTTGCTCTTCAATCGACAAAGATAAACGCATTGGCACCTGATAGTTCTCTCCCATCATACGTCTGTACACATCTTTTTCGCCTCCTTCGGAAAGTAAAACGACATATATAGTAACTGGTTTATCATTAGACCAATCAAGTACAGAGGATTTTGGTGCTTTATCATCGAACCACTCAACACCACTGCCTTTCGAAACAGCACTAAAGATCGAAACATCACCTTTTAGATACGGTGCAATACCTTCAGATTTTTTAGCAGAAGCACTTTTAACAAACTCTTCGATTAGTAAATCATATTCGTTAATCACTACTTGCCTATTCGCCAAACCGTCGTATAAAACGAGAGGTAAACCATCAACCTCGACTTCACCATCACTATTCAGGTGGCATTGCTTACCATAGGTATTATTATCATCGACACCATAGTTAAACATAGTCAACCGCTCGTCAGTTCCTGCTAGCGATAGCGTACTCCCATCAGCAGTGAAATAGTATTGCAATGAACGAGCTTCTCCACTTTGTTTCCATTTATCAAAGTTTTGCATCTCGTAATCTGAGTATAAAGGCTTGAGACCTGGGATTTCATACTCGCCGAACCAATATGTTGGCTCAAACTCAACACATGTCATATGCTCTTCAACTGCGTGTTGGCCAAAGTAATTTTTTAGCTTATCGTTGCTTCCGCACAAAGTTAGATCATCCGCTTTTCGTGGTGCCATCAAAACCTCAAAGCTTGGCCCTTTAAAGTCCCAAAGCGAGCGCTCACAACAATATTGCAGTGTTGTCTTAAAGATCTTTTTCTTAGATTTAGAGGCATTACTTGATAATACAATTTGTACCTTAACACGTGTAAAAGGCGTAATTCGATTGGTTTTATTTGGGGAAATCCACTCTTCAAAAGGCTTCCAAGAAACCCCATCTCCTTTACTATCAACTAGCAAACGACTGAAGCCGATATCGCTCGATCTAACCGACTCCACATTGTTATCGAACATTTTCGCGAAATCGGAAAAGCCATTGTCCACATCCCCCTGATATAAACGGGCTTGTACTGGGAAGCCTTTATTGAATTCCCCTTGGATGCGAGCTCTCTTCAACAAAGGGGACAATTGTGGCGAATGTTCGTTTTTCCAAGATTGCGCAAAAGCTCGGGCAGCACTTGCACCTGACTTATCGTCCCTAACTCGTTGAATCCAGTTCTGAGCCATTGTGTTGTAATTGCTTAACGGCGCCTCCCAGTTATCGTTGATAACGTAAACATCGATGTAATCCTTAACTCGATATTCCTCAAGCAACTCTTGCAACTTAGAAACATTAGGATTCCAAAGCGAAATGCGAGCAAGCAGTTCCACTAGCCCGTTAAGCGCAAGAGCACGGAGTAAAAATCGTTTCTGCAGCTCTTGCACAGTTTCTTTATTCTTCAGGTGAGATTCAACTTCATCACGTGTCTTTATTTCACTACGCTCAATCGTTACTTTTAGGTCTCTGTACTGTTGAAGAACTCGGATATGGATTTTACCTAACTGGTTTAGTTGGTCGATGTTCTGGTAACGACCTTTAAAGTCAGAATAGGCTTTTTCAGTAATGAGTTCATCCAACACAGATAGCGCACAATCTGCTAGCTCTGCTCCCGATCTTAAGTACAAAATACCCGCAGCAAGCGGGGCTAACGGTGTAAACATCGCAAACCCGTTAAGAGTAGTTAACACCGCCGCGACTTGTGCCTTCTGCGTATCATCTAAGCCAACATCCAATGCCTGCTTCAACTGGCGTGCTTTCTCTAATTCCACCATTCCGCTGCGGCTCGGTGGTAAAACAACTTGATAGTTAGGAATAATCAATCGAACTTCAACTCGTCGATCTAAGGCTGCAGGGGCACTGTCTCCGGTCTGTGACATATCGCTCTTGGTACTATCAGCCGTAAGCGGTTGAGTATTTCCATAAGACGCCGTGTAAACCCTTTCTTCCAAGCTAGAGTCAATGGAGGTAATTGCGTTGGTAACAGTTTTTGCACGATTAGCAGCAACAAGATCGTTCGCATCAGAAGAACCAATCCTACCCGCATGCCCTTCTATTGATACCTTGTAACTTGGGTTATCTAGCATCAATTGCGACAAATTCTTACACACTTGTTTAATGTCTGTTCTCAGCTTGCCGTGCTCATTGCCATGTTGCCATTCGTTGAACTTAAAGTTGATATGAATCGCTAACCCTTGGCTGTCCTCAACTATGTGGGCTATCTCCTCACCATCGCTACCATTGATGACGTTTTTAGCATCGTCTAACGCTTGTGCCCATTCTTGATACGCTTTAATAACTGAAATAGATTGAAGGTAACTTTGAGATACAGCATCGAAATCTTCTTTGGCTTCAAGAGACTTCTTCTCAAGCTCGTTTTCTTTTTGCACCAAATCGTACAAGTCAACTAAGCTAGAGCCAGATTCAAGAATTGGAAATGCTCGGTTCATCTTCTCCATAACGGAGCCATTAAACCATGACCTCGCAAGTCGTGTTGAGTTCTCGCTGAATGTACCCGTGATCAAGTTAGCCTTTATCACATCGAGTTCGCGCTTAATAAAAGAGATGTTCATACCGCTCTTGCGAAACGCCAAGGCTGCCGCCTGATTAAAGTCGAGCCCCTTATTGGCAAATCTTATCGCTTTAGTCAATTCTTTACGGCTTTCTTTAAACGCTGACAATCCAAAAGCAAGTGCAACACTGCTGGTCATTAAATCAGGCAGCTTTTTTTGCTCAATGTCCGACCAGATGCCTTTAGATACACTGAACATTGTCGCTTTCAGGTTTTCTGAAAATGGATTTCCTCCCATCAAAAAACCTTCAGCCAGACTTTCCGCGTTCTTTTTGATTGCTGATACTAAACCGAGTGTATTAACACCTGTTCCCGAGAGAGGAACCGATTTACCAGTTTTTGTCATCAACTCGCTATAATTGGAGGGTAGTGCTTGGGGATACTGGTAAAACAAACACTCTTCAAGAGAGATCATATCCCCACACACAATGGCAAGTTTTCCGTAACCACTGATTGATTTAAACGTTACCTTTTCATTCAATTCGTAGGTATAACAATCCTGATCTGCTACACCAGTGACTGCTGATGACGTATTCCGTTCAAACCTTAGTCGTCCAGATTTGATAACTTCAGGAAACTTATTTTGAAGGAGCTTATTTTCTTTAAGATAATCCTGAACAAAGAACTGAACCCTCAGCCCGTAGAAGCCGTCACCCAGTACGATGTGATTATCTTCTTTGTTTGACCCTGAATTCGCAGGTTCTATGACCGAAGGTAGATTAAATGCAACAGATGGCAAAGTGTTTTTATATTCTTGCGACTCTGGATCTTCATCCTCATAAGATGGTCGCACTACAATTCCTCTTGCTAACACCTGTTCTGAAGTTTGCTGCTGGTTATCAAGATTGCTGCAATATTTTATCAATGACACTTCCGCTCCGATGTAAATATCACTGCTAAACACTATGCTAATGGTATTCACACTAGGTACGACAAACCCTTCAATAAACTCAACGTCAGATAACTGGATATCTGCATACCATTGGTTGTAGTTTTCTTCTTCTTGCGAAAGTAACACCCCAAACTCTTGAGTGTAAGGCTTCGCAAGTTGTTTCACTGAAATTTTTGACGGTTTAAAAAGCCTCGGCTTATTCAACGCAGGATTCATTTTCGTATAGAGAGACTTTACGCTTTCCTTAATATCAGTAATAGATGATGAACTTTGCGCTAATTGGCCAATTAAATTGGTGGGTGGAAACAACATCTCATAGCTTTGATTAATATCAATCGTTGTGATGGGGCTATTATGGCGAAGAAGTACTTGCTTTTTACTATCTTCAGCTTCACCTAAGTACGATAGGTTACATAGCCTGCCATATTGGTCACTTCCCCAAAACCTTGGTAAAGTGATCGAATCTTCAGCGAGTGCATCGACAAATATCGGAGTAAACGGTATAGGTCGGATGTTTTTCAACTTAGCTTCATCAGTTAAGTCACTCTTTTGGTTCCAATCTGAAAAAACAACGTTTTTATCTTTATCTCTGCTTCTTTGATAGGTTGTGCCTAGGAGGTATAACGGCCTATCATAAGTTTGCACGTCACTCATTTCGCTGCTCCTTTAAACCACAAACCATCATTCGCCAAGCCATTGTATAAACTCATATTCGAGTTAACACCTATTTCACCAGTACCTAACGCATACCATTGCCAGGTTTGTTTTTTCTCGCGATCAACCACTGATAGGTAAGCCACTCGGTCACGTGCGCTAAAGCGAGCATCGGCTCCCAAAATAAGAGCCCTTAAGAATTTTTCTTCTGCAGCGAATTTTTTAACCGTGTTGTTATTAATATCAAAGAAGAAATCGTATTTACTATTTTCTCCCCAAGCATAATGACCATCAGGACTTATCGAGCGAAATTTCATTAAGATATCTCTATCCGGCAATCGATCAACAAAGTCAATATAACTTCTTTTTTTAGTTTCTAGATCTATCTTTACTAACCCGTAATCATTAAGCGTAATCAACTGATTGTCTTTCATAACAGCGGCAGGACCAATCCCAAAATCCACCGCTTCAGTTTCGCCAGTTTCAGAATCCCAACGAGCGTTATCAAAGTCGCCCATGGTTTGAAAATACAAATAGCGGCTATCCTCTGACCAAGTCATGCCGGGAGAGCCTAATCCCATCAAGCGTGTTTTTACACCCGTTTTTAGATCATAAACGTACTTACGTGTACGTCTTTCTATCCAAGCTACATAGCGTAAATTAGGAGAGCGTCGAATAAGCACAATGTCATCTGCTTTGGTATCTGGCACCACTAAACGTAAGTCCGTGCCATTCGTTTTCATGCTCCAGATTTGTAAGTTGTAACGTTCATCACTTGCCCATGCAAACTGAAAACGCGGCAAGTCATAAGAGCTAGCATCGTTAATGTCTTCCTTGGGCCATTCATCTGAATTAAAGACATAGTATTTAGGAAACTTGCCCGGCATTGGTGTTATTTTGTCATCGGACACCCAATTCTCATTGGTCACTGCCGATTCCATTACGTAGTAGTTATGCTCGCCGACATAAACGCGATCTGGGTGTTTTTCTTGCTCTGTTTGCGCAGAACTCGAAACAGGGGAAGCACTCTGTTGAGATTGGTCATTACAACCAATGATTGCTAAGCCTAATAACGTGATTAGTAGTGTTTTTTTCATTTTTTAGCCTAATAAATCCGTAACTTTTACTTTTTCGCGCAACTTAAACGTTTCGGGAGTTTCATTCCCTCGTGATGCATGAGCTCCCCTTAAAATATCGACTTCTTTAACCTTTTCAGGCCAGCCACTAAATCGTAAATTGAGATAGCCATCTTCATCGACCTTGGCACAACGAAAATATGCTTTTTGCGACCAACTATGCTCTTCGTTTTGTAACATAAAATAGTCATCGGGCTGATCGGTGGAGCCCAGAACACGATAGCGCAATATGATCTCGCTTCCAGGAGGCGGTATATTGACTGCTGCGACATTGCAATCGTTCTGTTCATTGACAACCGCCTTCACTTTTTGACTTTCAGAGAGCTCAGGCAAAGCAAAAACGGTTTGTTGAGTAAATTCTTGATTACTGCTGTAGTCTGACGTTTCAGCTAGTGAAACTGCCATCGATTCATAATTGCTTTCCAATTCAGAAATAGCACCATCACTTAATGTTTGAGATGCGTAATACAGGTAAACGTCTTGGCACTCACCTTTGATTTTGTATGGTATCCAGATATGAGGTAACGGATAGCCCAGAACCTCATCACTCAGTGTAGAAGAGGCTTTCATAGGGCTAGGATGTGTCGGAACCATCAATTGCTCATGTTCAAAACCAACGAACTTGATCTCGACCTCCTCTGCGACCAAACTAAACACTCTTGCCTGCTCATTGATGTCTAGTTCGCCGCTAAACACTTCTACTCCATCTTGCAAAATGGTGAACCGTTCAAAAGCAACATTCTCTCCGGGGAACAACGAAGAGCCATCAATATTGACGTGTCTTGTCTCCGTTGTTTTTTTTCGGCTATTGCTCATGTCTACATCAGCAAAATATCCATCATTTGTTACCTGTAGTTCGCGCCAAACTTCCCCATTCCAAATAATGTAAACACGCCCCGACGTGTAGCCATCCCATGAAGAACCCGATTTGTATAGCGGAACTACCGGCACCAACACGTTATCCCACTCTTCCATCTGCGTTTCTTTATCAACGGGCTGCAGGTCTTCGGCGAGTTTAAGCAAAATTGGCTGAGGCTGATCGGAACAAGGGATTTTGATATATAGCGTTTTACGCTCTAATTCAAGATCTTTAAATGTAGCGAGGCTTCGGTGTTTATTTTCTCGATCTGACTTACCTACCGTCACTTTTTCTTTTTGAGTATCGGTAGTTCCTAACATCAGACAGCCAGCATTACTCGACCACTGACCAGCAAACTCAACGACGATTTTATGTTCAGGGGAAGGTTCAACCGGCGAGAAGTTGTAGTGGCGTGCCAAAGGTACATCATCGACAACTTGCTGGTAGTTAGCTTTATGAACGCGCTCTGCAGTACTATTGCTCACCCGATCGACATGTAACTTCAGTCGGGGGAAATTTGCTAGCTGCTTACTCGTTAGTGGACTACGTCTCACATTGGATGAAAGACAAACCCAGTTCGCTTTTACAAGTTCTACTCGAATAGCATTGAGCAGGCTGTGGACATTTTTTTTAGCCGACGCAGTAATCTGCTGAACCAGAGTGCTTGGTAACTGAGCCAAGATGTTTTTAGGGGTGCGCGCACGCGAAAATAGCCCGATACACTCATCCGGTGTTAAGACATATTGAAGGTCGTTCGTACTGAGAGACGAACTAGATATAAATTTGCAAACTAAGTGCATTTGGATTCTCCACAACCTACAGGTATATATAGTTGCGGTGATAACTAAGCTGATAAGGCTTAAAAAACGATTTGGTTAAATAAATTCTACGCGTAATGCTTATAAATTTCAATAGATTAGAAGGAGTATCGTCAAAAACCATAACACTAGCAATAAAGCTAATTAAACAGGATAAATAGTCATTTCGTCTGACCAACTAAAAAGGCAAATCAATTTGAACGGATGTCACATAACAATCATTTCATTGCGTACTTAAGTAAATACTAACTAGACCAAACACACATATCTGGTGGAACCATTTCATCGATTTAGAAGGTTATATTAAGCATTTTATCCTCTATAAAAGAGAAAAAAAAGTGGGAATAAATTCCCACATAAACTTAGCCAATATAAATAGGATTTATTTTGGAACACTAAATTGGCTTAAAAGGGTGGTACTAAAGTACCAAAATGCAGAACACCACATCAAATAACGATGTGATATAAACACTATATATATTATGCACTTAATATCAAGATGGCACTTTTATAGAGATAACACCAAAAACTACTATGCAAAATATCTATGCAATTGCCATTCTGATGGCATCACCAGTTATATTAGTTATCTGGCTTAAAATATGACTAAATAATGAAACAGGAAAAACAAAATAATTTTCATTTCAATGACTCAGCATCACTAAACTAATCAATATTAGTCACTGTTGTACAATATTTTCGTTAATCGAGTTGAGGATAATAGAAATAATCAAGTCAACTTCACGCTCAAATTCCAACAACCTTAGATACATTTGCAAAAAGGTCTGCCGAATAGGCAGACCATTGTCTAATCTTCCATATAACGATTAGCGTTACGCTGCTAGTTTTGTGCCCTTGTCGTAAATAAGCAGTTGTCGTAATAAACTTGGCACTACGACCACTGCAGCGTTCACATCCTTATTTAATGTAAATGTAGATTCAACCAAAGTGCCATCGGCTCCAAGTGCATTGGCACCATGTAGTGACACCGTCACAGACCCACCTTCGATTGGATCAAGAGTCAGTTCATATTGCCAAACTCCATTTTCACCAACCAGCACCTCAGCATCTGAAACTTTAACTCCCCCACTATCCGTGACACTTAGGCTCAACTTATCTCCTTCAGAAAAACGAACCGTAGTACCATCGAGAATCAATGTAGGTGTCTCTGATTCATTAACATCGTTACCGCTGTTGATCGCAGAGATGCTGATAGTTGGCGTAATAGGCAGCGAATGTGTGCTGTCTTGCACCCCCACGTTACCCGATAAGTCTTGGTAATCTTTCACCACCAAATCCACCGTCAAATCAGACGACGTCGCGACTAATACATCGACATTGCCCGTCCACACGCTGGCGTCCGCACTCTGCGTCAGCGAGATGACCGTACCACCTAACTCGGCACTGGCCGCTTGCAGCGCTTTATCGAACTTAAGACTGACCGATACGCTCTGACCTATCGCTTGGTGTTTTGGGTTAAACGTCACGCTCGTTAACGTCGGTACCGCTTGCGCGAGCGTAAAGCTTGCGCTTTCGCTTACTTGCACGCCTGCAGCGTTGGTGCCCGTCACAATAACGGTGTAGCTGCCGTTCGGTTGATCGCTGATGTCCACCGTACTGCTCCAAGCCCCACCGCTTGCTACGGTCGTAACGCCATTTTTCAATACCGTCTCATTGTCTTGCGCTTTCACTGCCAGGCGAAGCTCTTGACCATCAAAACGGGTCGAGGTGCCTGAGAAGGCCAAGTTCGCGGCATTGCTGCCGTCCACACTGCCCACCGGTGTGATGTCCAACGTTGGCGTGATAGGCAGCGAGTGTGTGCTGTCTTGCATGCCCACATTACCCACTAGGTCTTTGTATTGCTCTGTAATCAAAGCCACTGTTAATTCATTAGTATCAGGCACTCGAACGTTACCCTTCCAAACTTTCTTATCAGCCGTAGCAGTTAGTGAGTTGATTTGATTACCACCAAGCATGGCCGTTACTTCTTGTAATTCCTTATCAAATTCAAGGGCTACTTGTACATCTTTGCCTACTTGCTGATGCATTGGATCAAATGTCACGCTAGACAGGGTTGGTAACACACCCTCAATCCCCAAAACCAAACTATCCCCTGTACCGGGGATAGTATTTACGCTTTCGTAACTATTATCACCGACTCGTATGGTTATGTTTTTGTTCTGTTTTTCAGGCGTTATGTAATTGACCGACCAAGTTATATTGTCTGTTGTACTCCATGATGCTTGCTTCAACTCGCCTGTATCATTGCCATCACTTGCTAAAATCTCTACATCTGAAAATTCAAATTGATTAACCTCTTCAGTGAAGGTAAACAAAAGTGGAATTTCAACGCCACCAGCCAAAGGCATTGATGCTGCCGTTGATATTGTTAGCTCTGGAATACTTGCTGCTTCAACTTTTGTATTTAGTGACTTCTCGGTCTGGTGTTCAACTAAATCGTCTGCCGTTACATTTATTAGATAATCGCCAGGAAATAAAAGATAACGTATCAAGTAAGGGTCACCGTCTTTGGTCGGTTCTTCAATTGATTGTGGGTTTACCGGGGCATCGGTACCGTTTTCCGCAGTAGAACCAACACTGCTTAGATTTTTATCGAAGACGTATGCTCTTACATCCAAATAATATAGCCCTTCCTCTGGAATCATCGAATCCTGAGTACTGGTGATACTTGAAATGACCGGTGCTTGGTAATCAACAATGGATGCGATGCCTTCAGCATCGTAAGTCTTGTTGAGCACATTAAAGTCAATAATAACTCGCCCGATAGAATCGGTTACGGTTACTTTTTGCATATACTCAGCTTGAGCATCGATATCAAAAGTCATCGTATCTGAAGCTGTTGAAGAGGCTATTTTCCCAGAAAACTTAATCGTGTTACCTGAAACTGGAACCAAATCTATAGCATAGGAAGCAGCCTTTACATCCTCTCCCTCTTCAGAGGTAATGGTGAACGCTTGGCTATCATTAGTAAAAGCAAGCTTACCCCCTTGTAAACTCGTTATTCCATCAAAAGCCAAATCAATAGTTGGTATCCTAATGTCAATATCAATCGTCTTATTTTGAGTCCAACCTACATTGTCAGTTGCTTCGACATTGACTCGTATCGAATTCAACTCTTCTAACTCAGTTTTTGGAAGATCAAAATAAAGGTGTGAATTGTCGCCAATGTCATCTTTATCAAATACATATTTAGGATTAACTATTGTGTACTTAACCTTTGCTATACCGCTACCTTCATCCCACACAGAAAACTGAAATCTAACTAAGCTAGAATCATCCGGAGATTCATTGAGGGATACAGTGTCGTCAACATTTGGTAGGCTATTATCGACCATTACGCTGACTTCATCGCTTATAGACTCTCCCCATACATCAATAATTTGAATTTTAGGCTTGATAAATTGACCATCTAGTTTGTCATCTAATGGCGCGGTAAACGTCGAGCAAGAATAGTCATCCTCACACTTAGTGAAAGGGCCAAAGTTCTCTGGGTTGTCATTCAAATTATATGACGCACCATCTAGAGTTGCGACGACATTTTCAAGATCAGAATTTTGTCCAACCTTCACCTTGAATTTCATTTCAAGGGTCTCACCTCGAATAATAGTATCTTCAGCAGGGCTGGTAATAGCGATTTCTAAATCGCCTTGGGCTGGAAGCAATAATTCTAACGCATGATCCGAACCTAAGTTTCCGGCGACATCAGACAAGTTCTTAATCGTGTATAAGTGCTGTAACGCCCCCGGAGAGAGGATATCGGCATACAACTCTCTATACGTACATGTCGTTATACCCAATTTAGAGCTACAACTATTTGGTTCAAAAGACACATTTAATCGATTTCTTACCAATAACGGTTCGTTACCATCACTAATATCCACACCAGAAAGATTGTCTTTGAAGCTCAATGTTAAGCTCAGAACTTTCTTACCTTCGGCGTTCAAACCAACGTCATTGCCAGTAAATTGATATGTGTCTTGTTCAACCGTAGGGGCATCGATATCCATCATATTAAAGCTGAATTTATTGACTGTTTCAGTATCATTCGTTCCTACTGTTTTCGTTATCAAAACCACAGGTGAAACAGACATATTCACATCAGTTGTAATGCTACACTTATAATTTTCTTGAGGATTAGTTATAACACCTGAATAAGCATTGTTCGAACCATCTTCCGGCACACCGTCTGAGGTGTAATTCTCTCTAACCCAACATTCTAATGTTTTTGCTTTTACCTCACCCGCAGGGCCAAATTCAACATTAAGGGTACTTCCCGATATATGACTTTGGAAGTCAGTCGGTTTTACGATTGACAGAGCAACACCTTGACGTTGCACATTGATACTTTCTGACCGTTCGGAAACAGGCCTTTCTTGTTCAGAGCTATAGCGAACGTTATTATATACTTTGAATTCCAACTGATAGGCACCATCTTCCGTTAGATCTGCCTCTGTCAACCTAGCTTCCCAAAGGCCACCTTTCTGAAAAAATGAGATATTGTTGGTTTGTTCCCCATATTTATAAGTACCTTCAACTAGCGGGATCCCGCTCTCATCTTCAGCATCAATACTTATAATTACAGGTTCAACACGAGTAATTTGTATCTGGCCACCAGAAGAAACTGGCGTGCCATCTTCATATGTGAAAGTAACCGAGTTAATAGTGGGCTTTGAGTTTTGAACTTTAACCACATAATCTATGCTTGTCGTATTCCCTCTAATGTCGGAACCACCTAATCTGATAGTGCGAATCGCACTATCACCATCGTTTTCACCTCTTAAAGGAATCTTCATATCTTCACCAACTAAGGTGCTTGCATCAGAGGGGTTTTCTTTGAAAGTCCAATACTCTAATGTTTCATTGTTAACACCGTCTGATGATGGTGTTCCCCTATCATTTAAATCTTGGGCTGAAAGATTGAATACATAATCACCAAGATAGAAACTTTCCGGATCAAACGCATTTAACTTTAGTGATGGGCCTTCACGATCTAGCAGAACAGTTCTAATTTCTGTTTCAGATTCAAACCCATATTCGTCTAGGGCTTTGAGGTACAGGTTAGCCTTTCTGTCTTCGCCAATCACTATAGTGTCACTTTGCGTTTCTGTAATTTCGATATCAAAGGGCTGCGTTGGCTCTTTGGGGTCAATTGAACGTATTGCAGCGTTTTGACCTTGTTGCCAAAGTTCAACCTTAGATACATCAGAGTCGTCAGATACTGATGTAAGCTTTACAGTAAATGCGGTACCAAGAACATAGCTTTCACCTGAATTAGTGTCTAAAACCCAAGGGTCAGCTAATTCAATTACTGGTCCCTTGTTGTCGACCAAGAATTCAAATTCACCACTGTGTGTTCCCGATGGAAAAGAACTGTCTGTTGCTGTTACGTAGAAGAAGTTTTTCTCATTATATTTAAATGCCTCCGCAACTAGTCTCACCTCTACGTTAGGCTGCATGCCTAATAGATACGGCTCAGTACTCTCTTCAGGTTCTGTTTCGTAATGTTGCAAAGTGAAACGCCTGCCAGACTCTGACTTCATATCGACTTCAACCAAACTCCCTGGACTCAAGCTCCAAGTAATATCAGGTACCCAGCTAGTATTACCACCTAAGTGGTTAATAATTTTAGATCCGTTTACTACCGGACCTTTTGAATCAAGTAATACACTAAATTGAGGGGCATTGGTCGTCTGGCGGTTAACTATATTAGACAGATTGTCTTCAGCATTAACATACACCACCCAATTACCATCTTCTGGACTAATAATATTACCTTGACTGCTACATTTGTCTCCAGAGCATAGTTTTACCTTAAAATGATCCTCTGTATTACTTGAAAAATGTGAGTTAGCGTCATAATCATTAGTAACACCGGTTGCCGAGTTGTAGAAAGTGAGCCCTCGCTCGTCCAATTTGTCTCCTACAATATCGTCAATGTTGAAAGTGAGTTCTTGAACATAATTGGTGTTCAAATAGACATTTTCGTCAATCGGATCACCATTACCATCGCTCGGGGGAATATAAGTCGCTAAAGGATAATCATTATCCACATACAAAGTTTCCGTATGTGGTTCCTCTCCATTGTAACCATAGCTATTTCCATGCTCATCCATTGCACTGGTCACAAGTGCAAACTCGACAATCCCTTTGAGATTTGAAGACTCGGTATTAAGGGTAAATAAATACTCTTTTTTATAATTATCACCACCTGACTCTCGAATATTCAGATCAATTGGGATTTCCGTATTCGGTTCAGTTTTCTTATACCACACTGTAACAAATAATGGCTGACTGCCTTCTTCCACGACAATGCCTGACGGATCTTCCAAAATAATCCGTGAATCTAAAACACCAGCAACGTACCGTTTATTTCCAACCCATGTTTCTCGGCCATTTTCGATACTTAGCGAAGGTTGAGGCGGTGATTTATCAATACTTTCGCCATCACCGTCTATAATCTGTTCGCCATCGAGGCTTGGGTTCGCCCTTGATATCTGATCGGCGTATCGCTGAGCTAGGTTAGCTGCTACACCATACTTTTCAGTCATAATGTTATAGTATGATTGCGCTAAGTCATTACGGTAAGACTTTGAGCTAAATTCATATGAATCTAGAACTATTTTTTCACCCCCACTACCAATACCGTTAGCTTGGCCATCGTACTGCAAGTCATCATAGATAGCGGAAGCAAAATCAACAGAGTTACTTAGTAGCATGTTGTTTATTTGGGTAATGTCATAAATCGCTTCTACTAAAAACCGATGAATATAATTATTAGGCAGTTTTTCCGGAATAGCACCTTTCAATATTTCATTCGTTGCATACGAAACGATCGTTGGGTCGAAACCAAAGAATGAATCGCTTCCACCAGCGAGAGCATATTGTACGTCGTCTAAAATTCGTGCGGCATTCTCTGGAGTCTTGTTTCCAGCTTCAACTTGATTCCATTGAGAGTCAAACAGTCCGGTTTGGTATGTTGCTAGCTCGGTAATATAAAAAGTCTTAGAACCATTAAGTTTAAAGTAGGCACCTATATTCGCGCTATTTAGGTTCACTTGTTCTGATTGTGTACCTGGATCACTCTCCCACTTGTAGTAATACGGTTGCGTATTACCATCAATACCGATTAACCGCACTCGCATAAAGTCGTAGTTAACTACATCAGTTGTTGTTTCACATCCAGCAACATCGAGTGCTTTATTTGTTCCATCACTTTCTAAGTGCTGAATCGTGGTACATCTTCCTAGCGAGGTAAACTCTCCCTTCGAGTTTAATCCCTCCAATTGCACACTAGCCCCGATAAATGGAGTAACGATCGTCATTGTCGGCAAGTCGAAGCTACTACGAAAATAAACTTCTTGCTCAGCACTTTCATTTTCAGACTCGTCAATAGTTTGAATCACTAGTTTTTGACTGCTGTTCTCGGACGTCGAAGCGAAGTTGTCACCAAGTATTTCTTTTACAAAAGGAACATAATAGATAACCTCATTTACGTGTCCTTCAGTATCAGAGATAGTTTCGTGGGGTATGTTAGCGGCAGAGGCTACGGTATCGGTTACCTTCTGAAGCACGTAGTTATTATCATTGTTTGCGCTTACTAAATACTTAACAACTAGCTTAAGTTTGTCGGCACTAGATCCTAACCCCATATCCCCGTTGCCATCTGAGACTCTGACACGAACATATGGAATTTTGTTATCTTTGAGGTCGTTGACATTAAAGTCACTAAAATCGACATCGGGAATTGAGTTTAAAATCCCCTTGCTCGCGTAAATGTAATCAATCTTCAAATAATCACGAGTGGATTGAACCGTTTCTGATGTGTAGGTGTCTTGCGTATAAACATCTTCTTTAGTTACGCGTTCCCCATCAACACTAACGTTGACATAATTCATTGGAGCATTCTCTGGGTAGCTAATCACTTGCGCCGGCGCTTGATCATCACGAACGACTTCGTGAACTTCCTTACCAATATTCCCGTTGCTATCGGTGGCTTTAATTTCAAATGTTGTTATCGATACGAATTCATCGGTTGAATATCCCTTACTGAATTCACAGGCACTGCCTGACTCTAAAGTTATATGACCACAAGAAACGCTATCATCTAAACCGCCTTTAAATGAAACCGTTACCGAATCAATCTCTTGCGAGTCTTCTTTTACAGTGCCTTTAAGCACATACTCTTTTGCACTGTTGTTTATAGAACTAGCCGAGGTTACTTCAATTACCGGCGCATTGTTGTCCCATTCAAAGTTTACATAATGGCCAACATCTCGCCCTTGAACTAATTCGTTACCTAAGACGTCAGTCGTATAAAAAACCAAACGTGCCGCAGTTACATTTGAGAGTCCCGTATCCGAATCAACTTCTACCGCGTCAATGGCTTTTGTGTCTACACTTACTTTAATACTTGTTTCTCTAAGACCAGATTCAAAGCCGTCGAATTCCAAGAAACAAAACTCACTACCCGCAGTTTGTTCATCGTCACACTGACTCTCGAGAGACCAGACACCGTCCAGTTGGTATTCAAGGTACGCTGAGACACCTTGAACACCAATTTCATCATTGAGCTTAATATCCACTTTATCGAGGCTTACCAATACATCACTGTCTGTTCTAGACACTGTAGGCGCTTCGGTATCAATTTCGGTTTCGTCGCGAGGTGGGATCACACCGCCAGTACCGCTATTGGTGCCTTGGTCATTAATCTTACGGCTAAACTCAACATAGTCGTCTGCGTCTGTTCCTGAAATATTTAAGTTAGGATCATTGACGACAATTAGAACATGCTGTGCCAAATCGTGAGTGTAAATATCACTAGAGACTTTTTGTTGACCGAAGGTTAAAGGGGTTACCCCTCCCGACACAGTACTTATTTCCAGCCCATCAAGAAGACCATCGGCAATGACATCTCGATATTGGATATCAGCCAAATGCATCGATGTGTAAATATTACTCTGAGTATCACCGTATTTTTGAATTAGGTCGTACGAATAAGAAGAATAAGCGGTTAACAAAGCACCATATTGGTGACCGGATGTAGCAAAACTACTTTGACCACCTTTAGTAATGTCTATCGGAGTAGTTTCATTGACATCGAAACCATACATATCGTTAATGCTATTTAGTGATTCCGATATAGCAGTAGAGTCTGACACTCCCCTGCCTACTTTGTATTGAGTTAAGCCTGAAACGATGTTCGTCAAAGGGGTCAGCATTAAGTTTTGATCACGCCCTTCTTTGTAATTGAGCATGGCTTCTAAACGCAGTGTTTTGCCGTTACTGACAGACACTGTATTTTTCGTTAAGGGATCGGTATAACTGCCTTCTTTAGCTACGATGAAAAGTGGCATCGATGAAGATTCAAATTCAACCTTGTAGTCACCAAAAGCATCGGAAGTCGTACTTGCTAACTTCCTACCTAGGTTTCCATCCTTGTATTCAAACACCTCAATTTTCGCACCGCTCACAGGAGCGTCAAAAACGTTACCTGAGATGCTTCCGGTATTCCTTGCTGGCGGGGTGTTATCACCTCCGCCTTCCCCACCGCCACATGCGCTTAAGATAAGCGACGTAACAATAAGACCTAATGTTGATTTCAACGTATTTTTAGTGAACATAGTTTTCTGGCAGAGTATATTTTTCCGCGATTATATTATCGTCTAAGATTTTCTCAACATGACATAATAACTACTTATAAAGTACAGTTTAGCTAAATCAAAAGGTGAAATGTTTGTTTTTTATCTCTCTAAAAACACACCCTATACCTTTAGCTAGTCATTACGAAGGAATGAACTAAAATAACATGCAAAAAAAACAAATAAATATTATGATCTAATTCTTATTTTTATCCATTAACCGAATTTTATTGATAATTTATGTATTTGAAAATAAATAGCCATTTAAGTCGCCGTACCCTTTCCTTTGGCCTTTTGATGGTTTTTTTGATCGTTTCAACAGCCATATCGCTAAGCTACAATCATTCAAATACTGATAAAAAACAGGCACCTAAAATAGCCAAGTCCAAAAGCATTCATATTCCAACCCCAGCTCCGACATCTGAAATGGTTTCAGGGGTTGTGAAATACTCTTTTGTCAGTTCTATACTATCCTCTGGTTTGACGAACAATGAATTAAAATCACTATTGAGTCTATTAGGTGATAATTTTGACATTATTAAATCAGTTAACAACGGTGATAAGTTTTCAATAAAAACCCAACATGATGGTACAAAAACAGAATATGTCAGTGCTTTTTACTATTTGGGTAGTGATATAGAATTTTTTGCTATGAGAGGGGCGGATGATAATATCTATAACGAAAATGGATATAAAATAAACAATGACTATGTATTCCCTCTTGCTAAGCATTATCGAGTGAGTTCATCATTCGATTTAAACAGGAAACACCCTATAACGAATCGAATTGCACCTCATTTTGGAACGGATTACGCGACACCAATAGGTACAAAGGTTCATTCATTGTCAGATGGCATCGTTTTGAAGTCCCGGTATAACCGTTTTGCTGGTAACTATCTAACCATAAAACACGCTGATGGAAACTACGCTCGCTACCTACACCTTTCAGAAAAACACGTTTCGGCCGGAGAGTTCATCACTAAAGGTCAAATCATTGGACTCACTGGAAATTCAGGTCGAACTACTGGTCCTCACTTACATATAGAACTATCGGTTGCGGGAGTGCCTGTGGATTTCGAACAATATATCAATACAGACAGAAGTTATAACAACCAATTCATTTATATCGCTCAAGCAGAACGTAAACAGTTGATGAAAAATCTCGTTCAATCAAATCAACCACAGACATAACCCCATAGGATTATGTCTCCAGTCGGATCTTCGAGATAAAACACTCAATGCAATAGTATTTTATCTTTCAACAATTGGCGACACACAAAAACTTACTTTTCGCCGAATCCATTTCAAATCATCAACTGTTAAATCAAATGCCTGCTAGATGGATTACAGCATTTGAAATCTCTACGTATGCGCCCCTTACAATCGCTCACTGCAATAATATTGCCTGTAAGGACTTTCACTCTGATTAATCTAGGGCAACATAGCGCTTTACACGCCCTAACGAACCCTTACAATGTGCAGCAAATATATTTATCAAGGTTTATCTCTATGTCTATTCAATGGTTTCCGGGTCAACTGAATTAAAATTCCAAGAACAACCAATAAATACCAAAATCAACACAAAATCAATCATTTAAATAGAGAAACCATCCCAGGACATTCCAGTAAATCCCACTCCAATTCAACATTTTGGTACCCCACCCGGTACCCCACCAGACTAGTTTGCTATACAATGGTCTCTATTTTCTCATCTATGTGATTATGATTATGGCTAAACGGATTACAGATACATCAATAAAAGCGCTCGTTATCAAAGACAAGGAATATACCTACACTGTTGAAGAGGGCTTACAGCTCCGTATTCGACCTAAACGCTCTAGTGCAGGAACTGGAACGAAAGCCTGGCAGTTTAAATATCGTCACCCTGTAACGCGAAAAGTAACCAAAATTTCGATGGGAACCTATCCTTCTTTACGACTGGCAGCCGCCAAATTAGAAGCAGCAGAGTATCGGAAACAAATTGCGGAAGGTTTAGACCCTAAGCGCCTTAAAGAAGATAAGAGAATTGAAGAGCTGCGTAAGCACAACGATAACTTTCTTGCTGTTGCAACGATGTGGTTTGAAAGAAAACGTAAATCTGTTAGCCCCTTTCATGCAGAACGAACCTGGAGAACATTGGAGAAATACGTATTCGACCATTTAGGCGCACTTCCCATAAGTGAGATCAGTCGACGTTATGCTATTGAAACACTGAGACCATTGGAAACCGACGGTAAACTATCAACTATTAAAAGAATTTGCCAAAGTCTAAATCAAATAATGGAATACGCTGTCGCAAGCGACGTCATAGCAGCTAATCCCCTAACAAAAATGATCCATTCGTTTGAGAAACACCAAGTTGAAAACATGCCCACTATACGCCCAGAGCTTTTAGGCGAATTTCTGTCTCGCTTGTCACAGAACGAAAACATCCAAGATAAAACCAAACTACTTCTACTGTGGCAGTTACATACCATCGCTCGCCCAAAAGAGGCGGCCAGAGCGCGCTGGAAGGATATTGATCTTAAAAATAATTGCTGGACTATACCTGCTGAAGAAATGAAGCGTAGGCGTGAACACAAAGTACCTCTAACCGAACAAGCAATAGATATTCTTAAATACATTAGAATTCAAAGTGAAAATAAGGAGTTCATCTTCCCGGGAGAACGAGACCCAAACAGTCATATAAGTATCTATACGGCCAATGCAGCTTTGAAGCGTAGTTTAGGGTTCAAAGATGAACTTGTAGCACATGGATTGAGGTCCATAGCTTCTACCGCGTTACATGAACAAGGGTA
This sequence comes from Vibrio sp. 10N.261.52.C11, assembly GCF_041471405.1. NCBI lineage: Bacteria > Pseudomonadati > Pseudomonadota > Gammaproteobacteria > Vibrionales > Vibrionaceae > Vibrio > Vibrio sp. 10N.261.52.C11. The sequence goes on along the minus strand of NZ_JBFROI010000042.1, from coordinate 7,567 downwards.
CGATACGCTTCATATTGAGGCTTGCCTATCACACATGGACAAAAATACGACAAGAGCAAGTTATAACAGATCTGACTTTTTCGAAAAAAGGAAAGTGCTCATGCGCTGGTGGAGTGAGTATATAACGCAAGCGCATAGCAGCGATAGAATAACGTAAATGAGGTGGTTGAAATTTAATAACTCTAGTTAACTTTCGGGAGCACTCTCTATTTTAAAGAGGCCAAAACATAGAGAATAGCTGGAGTGACCCAACAACGTCTGCAGGTAAATTAAGCAACTATATAAGCGAGCTTAGGATGGTTCTGCCATATGGCAACTACTAATCTATGCCCGCAAACACATTTAATGTACGTAAAGAAAATGGGAAACAACTTCCTCTGAAAAACCAAAACTGTTTGAACGCTAGTCCAAAGGACAATAACTTAAGCAAACGAAACTAACGTGGGAAAATAATTCCGCACACCATTTTATTATGCCTTAAGGCTTGAGCGCAATGTTCAATATGCGTCCACACGTCAAATAGCATAGCATTAACAGGACAGAAACTCATGGTAGTACTTCTTGTTTCTTTGGCGAGAAGAGCATACCATTTTCAGCAGTTGGCTGCCTCTTCTACACCTTTTCATGAATGTCGCACTTATTATCTAAATCGGGTATAGAAGCTAGAAGACCAAGTGGATACCAAGAACACCGAACACAAATTATGGTAAAAAGAGACTTTGATTACTACCTATAAGTTACTGCACCGACAACTGCCATATTAAATAAATAATGGGTTGTCTCCAGTAAACAAAGAAAAACCGGCCTAAATTAGAACCTAAGTCTATTGAACACCCCACCAAAAATAAGTTCAATCAGTTAAGTGGAATGAGTCGTAGTCAATTCCACTTCTACTTGATAACCTCGTCAATGCAGAAAATTATATTATTATAACGTCATCTGATTCGCTTTAGACTTAAGTACTTTAATGCGATGGATAATTAACGTTCTCTTTTGTTTGTTTTTTATTTGTATATGACATAATTCAAGCGCAAGACCAAACACCATAGCAAAGTATACATAACCTTTATTAATATGAATTGCTAACCCTTCGGCCATCAACAATCCGCCTAAGAGAACCAAAAACAATAAAGCCAGTGTCTTAAACCCGGGATAACGCACAACCAAATTGTTTATTTTTTCCGCGGTCAAAATCATAAAAACAGCGGAAGTCAAAATAGCAGCTACCATAACAGGTATTTCAGACGTTAAACCAACAGCGGTTATAACTGAATCCATTGAAAAAACGGCATCTACCGCTACGATCTGAAGGAGTACTACAGCCAGTCCAGCCTTGGCACGAGTTGAGTAAGACGATGGTGTATGCTTCAACCATGACCAAAGTTCTTTACCACTTTTAACCAACAAGAATCCACCGCCCATAATCATAATTATATCTCGTCCGGTGAACGTTAAATCGGCTAAACTCAACAAAGGGTGAGTAAGAGACATCACCCAAGAAATAGAAAAGACCAAACCTATTCTGGTTAAAACGGCTAAACCGATCCCCAAATTACGTGCGGTTTTACGCTGCTCTACGGGAAGTCGCTCACACAGAACAGAAATGAAGACAACATTATCGACACCCAAAACGATTTCAAGAATCAGTAAGGTTGTAAATACTACCCAGATTTCGGGTTGTAGAAAGAGTTCTAACATTGTCTTGCCCTCTCAATAAAAGAAGACGATTGAATACAACGGCACCTAAAGGAGTCGTCCATAGAAATAAATTACCTCTTTGTTAACGGTTAAAAATTAATTTCTAATATCTTTTCGTTACGAATAATAGAAACAACCAGTAATAACTCAGCTAAATAATAGCTTATTCACGCACCTCGATTAAGACAATAAAAATCACAACACTTAGTCCAATGAAGACCCAATAGATCGACCTAATGATTTAAATCAACAACTTTGCCACAGAGCTACATAGGGGTCATAGAACCAATACGGCTCTCTTAATCTTAATCGCAGCGTGACAAGCTGTCGTGTAGTAAGTGCCATCACCAGACACCTCAAGGATGCTTCGGTGTGTTTGTTTAAGTAAGTTCGGGAGTGCTTCTCCATCTGTAACCGTCGATAAACTTAGCTTAGCTGCAATAATTTCATGAGTGTTTGTCTAGACTACAATATGAAGCTTTCGCTAAACTCTACGCTTGCCATCCATCCCGTGTTTTTGACTTTCCATTCGTCTTCGCCATAAACCTTAAGGCCAGTTGCATCAATGGTTAGGTGTTGGTATCGCTCCTCTCGTTTTAGTCTTAAATGAGACCTCAACTTGCTTTGTTCGATAAATCCTTGCAGAGATCTCAGTGGCATAGAAAACACTCGTTTCACTAAAAGCGTTGTCGTGATGGCCAAATCACTGTACCGACGTGATCTCCAGCGCTTATTCGGTTTACTTCGCGCCCACCTGATTATCACCTCTTCATCACTCCAAAAAGTCAGAATCGAATGAAGCTATTTATATTGTTGTTATTTGTGTAAGAAAGATAACTGATTTTCATCCTAAACCGACATGAGTAAATTAAATAATTCACAGACACCAATTAAGTCCGTATAATTATAAATACAAAGTCAACATGGGAATTAATGGTATAATGAAAAGCCATATTATTGAAATTCGCCACTTTATTACAGTAGCTCAACTAGGTAGTTTTACGCTTGCGGCCCAAGCTCTCGGTATGACAGGCTCAGCCTTAAGTAAAAGCGTTCTTCGACTAGAGAAGCAACTGGGTACAAAACTACTGCATAGAACGACTCGACGCATCGCATTAACCAATGATGGAGATTCTTATTTTGCAGATTGCCTTAAGGCAATGACGATTTTAGAGGAAGCTGAAAAGCGATTAAACAACCAACAATTACTGCCTTCTGGACGTGTTCGTCTCGACTTACCAGCTGTTCTCGGTAGAAGAGCAATTTTGCCCAAGTTGCTAGAATTAACGTCCAAGTTCGAGCAATTAGATTTATCAATCACCTTTAATGACCGTCCTACTGATTTAGTCAGCGACGGGATTGATCTTGCGATTCGAGTTGGCCACTTAGAAAACTCAGGCGATATTGTTGCGCGTAAAATTGGGGAGCAAAAAAGGGTGATATGCGCTTCACCCTCTTATTTAGCTACTCGAGAGCGTATTACCAAAAAAGAGGATCTCGCCCAACACGATTGCATCGTCGGTTGGCCTATAGGACAAAGGCATAGTTGGTTATTAAAGAATAAAAAAGGTATGAATGAATCGTTTCATATTGATGCCCGCCATGAAATAGCCGATTGCGAAGGTATCTTACAGTCAGCTTTATCTGGCACGGGTTTAGCGCAATTACCTGTCTGGCTAGTTCAAGAGCATATTGAGAAAGGACATTTATCCCCGGTATTGGAAAATATCTCAGGTGAAAGTTCACCAATAAGTGTAATTTGGCTTAAGACACCTTATATTTTACCAAAAATTAGAGTCATCATAGATGAACTCGTGGCTTTAGCGAGCTCTCACCCAAATATTTTCAATGCTTCATTAGACGAATAAACCACTCATTTTTAGTAAGAATAGTTGTACAACGTTATATATTTCTCTATCAAGCCCACTTACTGGTAACCCAAATAAAGTGGGCTCCCAATAGTATCCATAACTATTATCTCTTAAAATCTTATTAGCTGTCGTTTGATAGAGAAGCTGCGATCATTTTTTAATATTAAACAGGATTTTTCAATACAGTAATTTAGAGCCCCACATTCAGGCCTCAATTTTTACGTGTGACAATTTAATAAATGGTTTTCTGTGCTGATAAGAGCTTGGTGGTATAGTCATGCTCTTGATAAATAAAGTTCACTTCATTCGAGCATTGCTATTTATTAATATAACGATAGCTATACTTTTATGCCTCCCTCTATCTTGACATAGAAGTCTGAACTCGCGCCCAATCTATTTTCTCTTCTCCAATTGGAACTGGGAAAGATCAAAGCCGTCAATTAAGCTTAAGAAGTAACAGTATTAAATGGTATTTCCTTTATTCTTGAACATCAATCACCGACATTATGGCAGGAGCCTTATTAATATCAACACTTGGACCTGCATTGGCAGTTACAATCATAGTCTCGCCTAAATATTATTTAGCTAAAGAGATTAGTGGAATGAGTAATAATAATCCCATATACTTGAGTAAGTAAGGCTTTAGCTTTATTTTCATATTTTTATCGTGATTAATTTATATTTTCAATCATTAATTATTCAGATTTTCGTGTAGTTCTCTAATCTCAGAAAACAAAGAGACTGTAGTTTCCATACTATCTTGGTTAGTCACTACTGATATTATATCGTTACAAAAATTGTATTTTGACATGATCACGCCGCCCCGATGTGTCGAAAGGTCGTTTTCGATCTTACTATTTGTATCAATTAGCCCCCAATCAGCATTTCGATGACGTTGAAAAATTACCCACAAGTTTGCCCCTATATTTCTATCTAACAAACCATTTATACCATTTGATATAATAACAGTCCCTAAATCAAAATTGGTGGCATTACAAAAATATTGTCCACTTCCCAAAATTAACCCCATAAAATAAAATGTCAAATTATCCGTTATCTCTAGCGCTTTTTAACCATAATTCAACCTCTTTATACAAACTATCAATTGAGTCACAAATAACTGATGACTCGGATGTAACCCCCCAAAACTCGTTACTAAACACACTAATTACTGTAATAAAATACTCAGCAGTAAATATAATATCAAATTTATCCAAAGGTGAATTTAACCCATCCTTATCTCTATTAAGAGTTAATATTTCCTTATCAAAATTTACCCCTAATGCGTATCTATGAAAAATGTCTTTCACACGATCATCACTAATAATTAATGCTAATCTTTTAGCCACACTAGAGTTAAGACCGAGCAAAGTATCATGTTTTTTGGTGCTCTTAACTAAGTTTATACGTTGCTCTTCTACACTTGAACCTCCGTATATTTCAATTTGCCATTTTTTAATCTTCGATATCTCGTCAAATACTGAACTTAGAATAATAGAACTAGATACATACTTCTTCGAAAGAAAAAGTACGTAAGCTGACTCTATCAGTTCACCAACGTAAAAGATTGCCAAATTATACTCTTTACGACTTAAATGCTTCATAACACTAGCCATTATTTCCTAATAATAAACGTTCCAAAAAGATCCCACTAATTAAAAATTTCATATAAAAAAGTCAAACATTTCTTAATGAAAGATTAAAATTATTTATTTCATTAATAGGCATTGGCTTCCCAAAGACAAAACCTTGGAAATTAACCACACCCAAATCTAATAAAAATTTTAGGACTTTTTCATCTTCGATCCCTTCAGCAACTGTTTCAATATTTAACTCTTTATGCGTAAACTCGACAAGCCACTTTAAAACTTTTCTTTTTTTTTCACATTTTAAAATATCATTGGTTAAAAATCTATCCAACTTAATTACATTAATATTCTCAATATTAATTATTCTTTCTAAGGATGTATAATCTCTTCCAAAATCATCAAGAGCTAACCTTATAAAGGGAAATTCTGAGGTCAGGAAATTCATAACTTTATTTACTTTAGAAAAATCGTTTACTCTTGAGCTCTCTAATAATTCAAGATCCAAACTAGCACAATTAAAACCATCAAAAATTTTGTTTTCTGAAATTTTAAAAAATTCAAAAAAGGAAGGGTGTACATTTACACTGATGTTTTTATTTGAGAAACAACTCTCTTTTTTTAGGCTATCTCTTAACAACCTAATAATGAATATATCAAACTCATAGTTATCTTTACACTTTTCAAGTATATCAAGGGGAACATTATAAACCCCATTTTTTTTACAGCGTAACAAAGCCTCATAGCCGTATATGGAGAAAGTACCGTCCTTCTTAGCAGCTACCTTAGGTTGATAAAAAAAGACCAAGTCATTCATTATGATGAATGCACCTCTAAAAAAATTATCATAGTTGTACTTACAATAACCTATTAACTTCTTTGATAGAACTTAAAGAAATACAATTCTCTTAGTCCTAACAAGACCTAATTAGAGTTCAAAACTTGATACATAAAAAATGAACGTTTGAAATATTAACTTGCAAAGCCATAAACAACCATTTTGACAACATCGAAAACACTCCACCAAGTAATAAGGTTCCTATTCTAACCAGAGAAGTGGCACAAAGCGTTAACAGCAAGGCTGGTTTATAGATAACGGTAAGTCGCTGATCTAGTCAAGCTGAAGAGAAATAGCAGCTACATTATCAAAGTTTTTCGGTGGCTTGCTGAACAAGATTATCGTCCATTGTGAGCCTAGCAATCGAGACTGCACTAAAAGCAATCCAAACATGATAACCAACGATAGTGAGATAAATTATGAATCGTAAAGTAATTAATTAGGTAAGCTTAGAAAATAAAGTTTCGATCAAAAGAATGCCACTCTCCTTTGATCGGGCCATGCCTCCCACATCTGCACTTATGGTGGTTATTTCCTCTAAAAGTAAGAACCACCGGCATAGACGGTGGTTTTAAAAGCCAACAAAAAACTGATGCTATCGTTATACGTTTGTTTAAAATAATCTTTAGAAATCATACTTTGTACAAATAATAATCGACTTCTCATAGAGCAACAATAATTCTTTAGATACCTTCAATTAACTCTTTAACTGCATGTGCTACGTCATCTTTCCGCATTAAGCTCTCCCCCACTAGAAAACTATTAAAACCTGATTTTCTTAGTCTCAGGCAATCGTCATTAGTAAAAATACCACTTTCACTAACTAACAATTTATTTTTGGGCGTCATTTTTGACAAATGCTCACTAACGTTGAGGTTCACCTCAAAAGTTCTGAGGTTACGGTTGTTTATCCCTAACAGAGGAGACTCTAACAATAATGCTCGCTCCATTTCTTCTTGATTGTGAACTTCAATTAGTACGTCCATCCCAAGTTCAATAGCCAAACCTTCGAAATCTTTAACTTGCGAGTCACTCAAAACGGACATTATTAACAATATACAATCGCTTCCCCAAGCTCTAGATTCATATATCTGATAATAATCAAATATAAAATCTTTTCGCAACACAGGTAACTTGCAGGCTTGGCGCGCATGAGCCAAATAATCTAAAGAGCCTTGAAAACTTGGCGTGTCCGTCAGAACTGATAAGCAAGCAGCACCACCTACTTCGTAACCATCTGCTAATGTTGCCGGATTAAAATCTGACCGAATCAACCCTTTAGACGGACTGGCTTTTTTTATTTCTGCAATTAGACCAAACTTTCCTTGTTGTTCTTTGTTCATTAATGCTTTGACGAACCCACGCGTTGGTGGCTGGTCAAGAGCTATTTCCCTAACCTCTTTTTCTGGACGCGTTAATTTCGCGACCTTAATTTCTTCAAGCTTATAATTTTCTATCTTTTTAAGTATATCCATAATAACGTTTCCTTAATATAATCCATAGTAGTTTCCATATAAAAACCATTTTAACATAAAATCAAATCATCATTAGTTGTCATATGTACCGTAAGATGC